>NZ_JAKUEU010000058.1:0-33930 GCF_022663075.1 Bacillus cereus group sp. BfR-BA-01441 | reverse complement strand
TAATAATAAAGAATTAGATTTTATAGCTAGTATAAGTACAACTGAAAACTTTGAAGACAAATTTACGCGTTCTGGGAAATTAGGAAAACTTATAAAAGATCCTGAAAAATCCGTATCTGAAATTGAAAAAGAGGAGAAGGAAAAGAAACAAGAGTAGTCTTTGTGATTACTCTTGTTTTTTATTTAGGAAAACACTCTTAATTGTTGCTGTGGTATTTGTAATCGGAGGGGTATTTATTATTGGTAGTATTGTAAATAATGGTTATGAACCACCTTCAAATCCAAGTATGCGAAACGATCGTACCCCTTTGAATTGTGCTCATTATGGTGGCGAATGGGACACTGGCGGTCTTTTTGGAGAAGCTAAATGTGTTTATAATAAAACCAATGAATCGGATAATAGGTAGCATATAAAGGTCTTATCTTTTTTATAGGAAGATAAGGCTTTTTTATGCATAAAGAAAAGACACCCAAATAAGAGTGTCTTTTCCCATAGTTTTTAGCAGAAGCAAGAAGCTCCAACAATAATTAATAATATAAACAATACAACTAATAAAGCAAATCCTCCTGCAAAACCACAGCCGCCACCGCAACTACCACCAAAGCCCATAATAATTCCTCCTTTAAAGAGTAGGAGAAAAATAAGGAGTCACTCATGTATTTTAATGGATTCAAATTACTTTATGCTTTTATGGATTAAATGAGCATGGCTTTTTGAAAATAAAAAAAAGACGCCATAAAGCGCCTCCCATTTGGGTAAATAAGAAGTAAGGTTTCCATTTTAATTGAAAAAAATAGAACAGGTGCTTAGATTCTATCACGATTTATTGCTGAATGAACATGCATTATTACATATCACCATAAACACCTCTATTTTCCATTTGATAAAATCAATTACAAATATTTACAAAATTTAAATAAATATTTCTACAAATTCAAAATATTTACAAATAATACAAAAGTGATACATTTAAGTTGCAAGTTATAAAAAAGTATTAAGGGGGCATTTTTATGTTTAAGAAATTAGTAGTTGGAGCATTAGCAGCTGGTATCGCATTAACAGGGGGGATCGGGGGAGCTTCAGCAAGTACAGAAAATGGATCTAATACACCAAGTTCTGTAAAACAATTAGCAGAATGCTATAAAAAAGAAAACGGTAAGTATGTAAGAGAAGTGCGAAATTCCAAAAGAATTTTTGCTACTACTTTTACTGAACAAGCTTGTGGCGGGACAGTGTATTGGTATTTAAAAGAAATCAATGAAGATGGTGGGGGATATGTCGCTAAGTATGAGGGTTGGATTCAATAGTATGTTTATTTTAAAAGAAAGACACTCTTTTAGGTGTCTTTTTTTTAATACTTTCCATAAAGAAAAGACACCCTAAGGTGCCTTCCTCCGACTTGAACCACATTAATTTTAATAATATGTATTGGACTCCCATCCAAATGGTGTTTTACCGTACTTATCCATATTTTCGATCCAGTAAAAATGAACAACATAGTATCTTATTACTGCTTGTTCATAGCTTTTATCTGTTCTTCATAAACAAACTTGGCTGTCATGAAATCATTAGGAAAGTCTCTTAATGCATTTTTCATAATATTTAATTCTTCCTGTGATTTTATTTCAACTCCATATAAGAAATCGTAAGCTTTAGTTTGTTCACCGGCAACAAAGTTTTGAGTCATGTAATCATCTTTGAAGTCCTGCTTTGCTTTTTCTTTCACTTTATTTATAGCTTCAGTTTTATTGATATCCTTAACTGGATTTGCAAATGATCCTGTAGGTTGTTGTTGCTTAGGTTCTTCTTTCTTTTCCGGTTGAGAAGCAGGTTGTTGAGGTGCGGGTTTTACTTCTTCTTTTTTAGGTTGTTCTTGTGGTACTTGTTGTTCTTTCTTAGCTAATTCTTCTTTTAATTTTTTCACTTCAGCATCTAGAGTTTTATTTTTGGTTTCCAGTAGTGATATATCACCTTTTAATTTATCAATCTCTTTAGATTTATCTTCCGTTTCCTGATAATTGGTTTCGGATTTTAATTGTGAAGTGGCCTGTTCATTACTTGCATAATGTTCAAGAGCGTATGCCATTCCTATTATGATCAGTAAGATAAAAGATGCAGCTGATACGCCAAATGTAATCAAAGGTCGTAGAAATGGTCGTTTCTCTTTTACCAATTGTTTTTTTCTAACCAAGGCAATAACAAGAAAAATAATTGAGGCAATAAGAGTAATTATACAGAACCATGATAGTGTTCCAGCGATAGCGTCACCAACTACATCAAAAGTCCTATAAGGTTCAGTTGTTGCTTCATACATCTTATGGCTGTTATATAGACCTCTTATAAAAAGTAAAATTAATATACCTATACCACCAAAAATTAATTTTTTATTAGATATTTTCATTTGCAGTCCTCCCAAATATGTATTAATCTGCAAAATAAAAGCACTCTTTCGAGTGTCTAATTTCGACTTACTCCTAATTTTGATTCTACCTCAGTTAAGCTAGCTACAGCATTAATTAGTTTCTGATCAGAAAGCTTGACTGATTTTTGAGCTTCATTCATTCTGTCTTTCATTGGTGCTAAACCTTTTATTCCCTGATTTACAGCTCTTCCGGCATTACTTCTATAGTTAGTTGCTAGTCCAAACTCCACTCTGAATTTCTCAATCTTTTCTTTTAATACAGTATCAGTTAGCTTTGAGGAGCTTTTAAATTCTGTATTTTTCTTGGAAAGTGCATCATATCGATTTGCAACTGACTCCATTTTCTCTTTTAAAGCGTTCTTGTCAAGAGATTCAGGGTCCTTGCTTGCTTCTCCCCAAATAGGTCTCCAGTCCTGGTTCCAAATTTCATCATATTCCTTTATCATTTCATCAATAGTAGGCTTAACTTCATTTTCGTATGTAGCTTTATCTACATTTACAACTGGTTTTGGTTCTTCTTTTTTCTTAGCTTCATCTTGTTGTTTCTTCTGTTCTTCATTAGCTTTCTTTTCTTGCTCTTTCTTTTCTTTTTCTTGTTGTTTACGTTGTTTTTCGGCTTCTTTTTGCTCTTCTTTTTCTTTTTTCGCTTTCTCTTTTTCTTCAGCCTTCTGAACCTTCTCTTCAGCTTTAGAATCGTTAGAAGTACTTGCTGTTTCATTAGATGAACATGCAGCTAATCCCATGATTAAAGCACAACTTGAAAATGCGATTAATAGTTTGTTGTTCATAATATGTATCCCCCTAGGATCAAAAATGTAAGATTTCCTGGACTATCATAACAAACTATCAATCTGTATATTGTCATATTATGTCGAATGGTAATAAAAAAAGACACCCTAAGGTGCCTTGCTCCGACTTTAACCACTTTAATTTTAATAATATGTATTGGACGCCAATCTAAAGATTATTTTTCACTTCACCATGTTTGTCTTTCACACTTCTTCATGTGAGTGGAAAATCTAGAGCTGTAGAAATGTGTGTGTCCTATCAAGGAAAGAACTCGATATAAGACTTTGTTATTTTTTCGTTTCATTAAGTATTGATAAACCTTGACGATATTCTTCCGCTTCAGGAACCTTAGTAAAATTAATTGTCAAATCTTTATAAGTTTCAAGTAATTTTTCAACTTCATCAATTTTCACTTTGAAGAATTCTTTTCTATAATTCACTCGATTTACTCGCTGTTTGTCAAAATACTTATGCAGTTCACTCTCTAATTTATATGCATCGTAACTAAAAATAAGTGCATGAACATCAAATTTAAATGGAACAGAGGCACTGCTTAGCTCAGCAATTCTTTCTAATGGATCAAGTCTTCGAGTAACGCCAATTTTTACAATGTCTTTACCAAACGCACCGATGTTAGAAATGATATAAACATAACCGGCGCTTGCGTTTGCGGTTCGATAATCGAGTTCTTCTATATCTTTCTCAGCTTGAACAACCTTACCTTCAAGTTCTGAAATTTGGTTTGCAATTTCCATCTTTTCTTCGGCGGCTGCCCCTTTTAGTTTATCTTGAAGTTCAGAAATCATATTTTTGAAGTGAGTAATCTCTTTATCAATAATTTTTTTCTTGGATTGAATTTCCTTTTGTAATGCTTTTTCTTCGCGTTCACGCTCACGTTGTTCCCTTAGTGCATCTTTCTCCTCTTGTTTTTTTAGCTCGTATTCATAAGCTAAATGTAATTCGTCAAGTTTAAGATTTAGAAAATCGTAGTCGATACTAACTCGTACGGTGCTATACAATTTGTTTAATTGTTCAAATGACTTACGAATGCGATTTTCAATTCTATCAAAATTTGAATAGGTAATTTTATTGATAGCGGCCTCACATTCGTTATTAAAAGAACGCAAAATAGATTTAATATTATCGTTCGTCATTTTAGTACCTTTGGCTTTGTTTCCATCAACAGTCCAATCTTTAAAGTAATTAACAGCAGTTTTTGTTTTTATTTTTATTTTCTGCTCGTTCCTAATTTCATCAAGCTTTGTTTTAAAATGCAATGATGATGAAAAGGAATATCTAGGTTTGTAGAGTCCGAAGCTTTCCATGGAAAGCTCGTCTTCAATAGAGAGAGACTGTTCCAATAAACCAGCTATTTTTAATTCGAGGTTTTTTATTTCATGTTCTTTCGATGATACTTCCTCTTGTAGTGTTGCTAACGTTGATTTTTGTTCTTCAATATATTTCGAAAGCTCTAACGCGGTCATTTTGTCAACTTGATTGATATTTTGTTTTAGCACATTCAGTTCATCTTGCAATTTTTCTGCGTTTTGCCGATGCTCTTTCCCTTTTATATAATCCATTAATCCCATTTCGAAAAACTCCTTCATTAATAGTTATTAACATAATAATAACAAAATATAGGGATTAATAAAAAAAGAGAACTATTCATTCTAATTGGAATTAGAAAGGAGAAATATGGGTTTCGGATTTAATGGCTATGGGAACTAAATAAAAAAATGGCCCTTACTATTATGTAAGAACCCCATAATCGAAGAAAAAAAGTCGTGTGTGAAATCATGTGGGAGTCACAAAAATATTTTAACATCTATATATAGTCGTCTATACATTAGATTGAACAAAATAGTTATTTAAACGAAGGAGCCCTAGATTTAGGGATCTAGGGCTTCTTGTGTCGGTATAACTCACACAATTTTATGAAAAGAAAAGAACTTACTGAAGATAACATATAAATGTTTCGTAAATATATCAAAAAAGTGAACAAAATAGTTATTTTATGATGAATAAATAAAAGAACCCGTTTGTTATAAACGGATTCTTCCCACAAGGTTTGCAAGAAATTCAAGGTAACTAGACCGGAGCACTTATTGAATTTTTTGTAATAATACTGTATGCAAAGGAATCAATAAGGTTAATGAATTTTAAACAAAATCCTTATTGTAAAGAAAAAGAGATAGGATTCACAACCCCATCTCTTCCAACAGAGCTGAGTGCAATTTTGCTTCTTCACAATTTGGATTAGTACAGTAATGAATAAACGAATGTTCATCGTGTTGTATAAGAGGTTGATCACAAGATACACATGTATATGGTGAGAGCATTTTATATACCTCCTTACAAATTATGGGTTGATTTTAACACAGTTTTATTTGGTTGAGGAGTAAGACAAAAACGTTAATTTAATAAAAAAAGAGCCCTGCGATAATGGCTGCAGGGCTTCATAAGGCCGAGTTATGTCGTACTTACAAGGGATTTTAACATGAATGTTGTGGTAAACATACTGGTAAATATATCTAATTTATTTAGAGCTGTTATTTTAAACAAAAACGCTATTTTAATAAAAAAAGAGCTTGCAAGGAAACAAGCTCTAACGTAATTGAGATGTCTATATATTACCATTCATTTCATTATAATTCCATCCGTTGTGGTTGAGAAATAAAGTATAAGCAATTTAATAAAAATTTCATTTTGTGGAAATAAAAAACCCTAGTTTCCTAGGGTAATGGTATAACAGCCAAATATATTTTATTCTTTTATACCGTAACTTAATATTACGTTAAAAACATCAGGTAAGTGTAACCAATTGCAGAAAATAAAAGAGCAGCTAGCAAAAGCTAACTGCTCAGTTCTCCAAGGGGGAATAAGGAGAAAGACTAGGGACTTCATTAAATGGGTTTGGGCTATCGCCTATCTATATTATTGACGGAATATTAAGTTTTATTCACGGAGAACGATGTTTAACTTAATGCATAGCCAACAATTAAAGTTAGTGTTAAAAACACTGATAATAACAATGTTAGCAGAACTGTTACTATGCTTCTAAGCATTGCTATCCAATTACCTGCTTTAGAGAATCCTTTAATACCAGCAAAAAAAGTTCCTATTGAAAAAATGAGTACAAAAAATAAAGGGTGAAAATAAACGATGTTTATAAATGACGCATTCATTTCAGGCGTGCATACTTCAAGATATAAAAGAAAAAAAGCAATGCAAACGAATGAAAAAATAAAAGACCATAGATTTATATTATGCTTCATAGGTTACTCCTTTGTTATCAAAATATTTTTATTAAATTTTAATGGGAAATATAAGAAAAAGATAGTGGTTATAAATTGGAATGAATTTTTTAACAAAATACTCCTTTTAATAGAAAGTGAGGAATAAAGATGGGACTAGGAAATCGCGGAATGGCATTTGAAATGCTTATTAACAAGCGTCCGACTCCTGTAAAGGTACTAAAGAGTAAGAATGGTCGTGTATTAAATGGATTCTATGAAGCTATGAGTACAGTAGATTATGATGGCGTGTATAAGGGACGAGCTATTGCCTTTGAAGCGAAGTCTACAGAGAAAGATACACGCTTTGATTTAAAGAACATTGCACAGCATCAGTTGGATTACCTGGAGAAAGCGGAGAAGATGGGAGCGATATGCTTCTTCCTTATAGAATTCAGTAAGGATAAGTCAGTATTCGCAGTGCCACTATCAATCATTAAATCTTATGTAAGGATGTCTCATCAACCGAAGGCCAAGAAGTCTATACCAAGAGCAGACTTTGATATTTATGGGTAATTAGTAGAACAGACAGAACGAGAGCCGATTGATTACTTACAATACGTAGATGAAGCAGTAAATCCAGTTATGTTTGATGGAATGATTCAATTTGATCAGGACCATAAGAAAGTGGCAAATAACATTGAAGCAGCAAAAGAGAAGATGACCAACAAGAAACACAAATTATTAAAAGCTTAATGAATAACGGAATCATGCAGGGTGGATGGTGGGTGAGGATCGCTATGCATGTTTCCTTTATTCAACCAAGAGATAATAAAATTTCACGTACCTGATGTGAATGTAAAAAGACAAATTCATAAATAGGGGGATTCCTTCATTGAACAATTAGCTTTCTTACCAGTAATGGACAAAGAAATGGAAAAGAAGATGCAAAAGGAAGTTGTGAGCATTCTAAAAGAGTATCGCGCCTTAAAAGCACGTTTTGAGAATGAAATGGAGCAACAACAAGAGGGAATTAGTCTGTTTCCTGAGATAAGGAATACAAGACATGTCAGTAATATCAAATTCAAGCAAATTGATAAGGCTTTACAACACGTTTTAGATTATGATGAGGCAGAGATTATTAAGATGAAGTATTTGAATGGTGGGAAGTTAAAGGATAGTTTTATCTACACTGAATTATCAATGAAGAAAAATGCTATTCGATTAATCGCAACTTCATTGGGTAGGATTTGAAGATATAGAAAGATAGTGCATTATGTAATATTTGTATGTTAATATATTATAGTTATTTATTTTTAATATATTAATAGGGAGATTAAAGCATGTTTAAGAAAACGAAATTATTATTTGCTATATTTACTAGTATGATTATTTTACTTGTAGGCTGCGGGGGACCTGAAATACCTTATAAAAAAGGAGAGGTCTACAATTATAAAGATGGTGATGCTTTTGTTAACATCACAAAAGATAATGAATGGAAAGTTAAGGGTGGCCGTGGAATGAGATCAGAAGCTCTTTATAAGGTTGAACCTATGGATGAGTTTAATGCAGGCCCTTACTCTGTTATAAAAATGTCCTTGAAAGAAGTCATTAGTAAGAAAGATCCTTGGCTTATTAGACAAGACTATGAATACTATATTCTGTCACCGATGGAAGAAGGATTTGGAACGGTATATATAAGTTCTTCTTATCAAGATGATAAAGATTTGAAGAAATTTAGAAAGCAGTTTGAAAGTGCAGATGACAAAGAAGCGTTTATGAAACAAGAGATAGAGAAAGCGAAAAAGAAGTATAACTTAAATAAATTTAGAAAAACAAGTTAATATTCGATGGAGTTATTAGAGAAAAAGTACATGTAGAGCGGAGTCATTATATTGATTCTGCTCTTTTAATATTTAAAAACGTCGACAAATCGCCGATAAAAAAGGGGGAATTTTAGAAATGAAAATAACGATAAATTATATGTACAAGCCCTTTGACAACCGCATATCGAAGAGGATTAGTACACCTATAAGTGAAACGTTCTGATGCGAGAATGTCACGGTAACGTATACCGCATAGTAGGGCGGGCAAGGCGGTAAGAACCCGCGTTAAGACGAAAAGACCAATTAAAACAAATGAAGACATATTCCAGTGTGGCGGGTGTGAGATAACTCGCATTCATCATGCTGTTTCTAATTTGTATCTATCATCCATAATATAATCATTCACCTTTTTATGTTATGGAAATGGATATAAATATATCTATTTTCGTCCTGTATGTTGATTTCTAAGAATGAGGATGGTTTTCATGATTGAATGAAAATTATTCTGGTACTTAAAGATCGTCAAAACTTGATACTGCTGTATACGTATTCTGATGATAGTTCATATAGTAATTACTCATGATTCTTACTACATGGGCGTGTAGTCAGGGTGTAAAGAGACTAGTCACCTCTTTACTACAGCCAATATACATCCTATCGTGTTTAATCCCCTTTTCACAATACATCCCCTATATTGGTTGTAGTAAGGCAGTGGAAAAAGGCAATACCGTCTTGATGTGAATATAAAGATTGATTCCCTTTATATTCGACAATATTTATATCTCATCTGTCACGGGACGAAATATAACAAAAACGGTTTGCGAAGGCCTTGCGACAGCCAAAGTATTGACCGACTCTACGGAGTATAAACGAGAAGGTCTTTTCCTTCTCCAAGCAACCGAACACGATAACCAGGATAGCCACAGAGCTAAAAACTGTGCCACATTGTATGTATCGGTTGTTTTGAGAAGGTTGAGAGCACTCAGCCTCGATCTAAGAGAAACTTTTGCCGTTTGTTTTCTCTCTTTTCTCCCATCCCCTTGAAAGCGGTCACTTCGGTGATGGCTTTTATATTGTAGGATATTCTCCTTTTCTGTCGAATAGGTAGAGGAAAGGGTGGTGAAAAAATGGGGATGACATATGAAGAATTTAAGAATTATGCGTATGGACGAGATTTCGATGAATACGCTGAGTATCAAAGAATTATAAAAGATTTGGCTGAATTATATGAAGAAAAATTTGAACTCGTATTCTTCTATCCTAGAAACGTATGGAACAAAGAAAAAACAGAGTTAATATTCTTTTTGAATGATGGTTATTTAACTGTTGAAAAAGTAAAAGAGGATTATCAATATGAGCATGTTAAAGGCAAAGTATTGTCTAAGTCTCTTACTAAGAAACTGTATGAATATAATGAACATCAATTAAAGGTAAAGTTTGATAATGGGGAAGAGTTGTTCTTTAGTAGTACAAAAGATTCTAATAAGCATTGGGTATCAAAATATTCAAAGTCCATTATCGACTTATACAAAGCTATCTAAAAAAACATCCAAAACGGGTACTTTTTCTTTGTTATATAGAAATTACACATTAAACGTATTTAAAGAGCATTCTAGGTATAAAGATAATCGATAATCATAATGATACGGAAGGGTCTTTTCTAACGTGTTAGTTACCTCAAATTATATGTATTTTTCGGGCGCCTGGGCGAGGGTGCTTTTTTTATTGCACCTTTTGGTAAGGACAAGCATATATTAAAGTGTAGGACAAGTTCACTCGCTTGTATCTATCTTATTTCAATACTCATAAGAAACTCCTTATCACGTTAAGAGCATCTACTGGCGCAGGTGCTCTCTTTTTATTGAATAAAATGGACAGTTGGATTGAAGGATTCTATGTAAATAGGTAGAATGTAATTATTTGGTTTATATTTTGATCCAAGGGGTACAAATTCGATGCGACGTGAAAAGGATTTGTTGAAAAAATGGAAGGCGGATTTGCAAGCTGTTCAAGAAGAGAAGAGACTGAAGAAGAAGGCTAAGAAAAAGAATAAGAATAAGAAATATAGCATTCCGGGTAAGACAGCTGACTTCATGGATGGTAAGAATAC
Source organism: Bacillus cereus group sp. BfR-BA-01441 (assembly GCF_022663075.1). Taxonomy (NCBI): domain Bacteria; kingdom Bacillati; phylum Bacillota; class Bacilli; order Caryophanales; family Bacillaceae; genus Bacillus; species Bacillus cereus group sp. BfR-BA-01441. Next base: position 23,549 of record NZ_JAKUEU010000058.1, on the reverse strand, counting down.
TTATCGTAAAGAGAATGGGGTATGGAAACAAAGAAATAAATAATGTGAGGATAAATAAATTTGATTAAGTTTATAGCAATTATCGTAGGCGCTGCCGTGATCTGGGTGGCGTCTTGTTTGCTGTTAAGGAAAGATAAGACGTGAGATAGACTTGCAAATTGAAATATTATTAGTTTGAAACATAGACTAGTAAACAAACTATTTCTATCTTTTAATCATAGAATATGATGAATTCTATTTTAGAGGAGGGAATCATATCTATGGGATGGGATAATAATTTTGGACATTCTCGAGATTGTAATAGATTTTGGGATGATTTAGTATTTTGCGGTTGCGGCCGTAGACGAAGAAGAAACGATTTTAACGACTGTCATTGTAGACGTGATTGCGATTGTGATGAGTGTCGTCGTAGACGTAATCATGACCGCGATCGTGAGCATGAACATGGACATGGACATGGTGAGCATCGAGATTGGTAAAGCCTTTTGAAAGAGTGTGATGAAAAAACGCACTCTTTTTTGTTATGTTTTTAATTAGTACTTATTAACCCGAAGGACGCAGTTTCAATTGGATTTAACATTTTACAAAACAAGCGAACACAACGAACGAAAATAAATGTCCTACTTAACTGTCTAAAAGTTGATACTTTTAGATGATGCGGGGAAATGATGTGAAAAATTATTGAAATCATACCTTATATCTATCTAAGAGTTAGTCTGAAATAGAATATATAAAACAATGATAACTTTTAAATAGTATTAGGGAATGATTGATGAAATTAGTGTGATAAGCACGAGCTAGTATAAGAGAGCAAGATTTAGAATTGCAATTTGAAACGGTAGGAACATATATTTGCACACAAATATTCACTGGAAAATAGAACGGAGCGAAAAATCTTCTTAAGGAAACATAAGGTTGTTGAAATTTTTGTGCGAATTCATTAATATGGAATTATAGTTATTGTTTAATTGATTCCGTTTATTCCCACACCTTATTATGTTGTGGTTGAGTTGTAGAAGCAAGTTGCGTCTTGTTTCATTTATGAAAGGGCTTCTTTGAGCCGATTAGTGTATATATAGCTTATTTTGCTATGCACATTATTAATCGACTTGAAGGAGCCCTTTTTGTGTTGTTTTCAAGTTAGGAATCACTTGTAAAAAGGTATTTAAATTTAGGTATACAAATAAAAAACACTGTGAGAAAAAACACAAGATTTGTGTTTTTTTTGCTTTGGAAGGGGATCATTATAATGAAATACGAACATGCAATTACACTAGATAAACCATTACTATCATTAGACGAGATAATAAAAATCTTTCAGAGGAATGGAGTTACTCGACCAATTCGAGAGCGTGATTCTAGCATTAGCTATGATACAGAAGATTATATTGCAGATAAAATGACAGCCTTAAACATCAACTCTGATGAGTATTACAATACGATTTTTTTACCAATTTTAAACCATGATTGTGAAGAAGATTGTTATTTTCCATTTGAAAGGAATTACTGTTTAGAGGTGTATGGCTATCCATGTACGTTAGAAGATTCGTTTAAGGAATGGGGTCTTTATATTATTAATAAAATGGATTGTACATTAGAAACAGTAAAGTAATTAATTGTTGTGAAGTAGAAAAATAATAAATATATAACCAGGGGGAAATTCAAATGAAAATGAGATATGAAGTATCTATATTTTTCTGCACATCCAGATGATTTTATGCCAAATTTGCATGCATTACGAATGAGGGTTACAAAGGAAGGAGCATTTTGGGAACGAGATTGTTATCAGTTTTTCATTAAACCATCAAACTTGTCACAGCGAGCAGCCAAACAAGCAGGGGAAATCTATTTGTATCATGTCTATTTCAATGGATGTATACGAGATTTCCTTTTTTTATTGGAGCGATGCTTTAGAGGGACAAGTTATCGCTTTACTGCAATCCGTGGTTTCCTAGAAATAGAAGGGTATTCCCTAAAGAAATGGAAGCCAATTTTACGTAGTCATCATATAAACTCTACTGATGTAGATTGTATTTTCAAGAAAAATGATCTTACAATGATTGTACATCACCATGGAGGTTTAGAGGTAGCTAAGCGTGCGGAGAAAGGCGAGCAATTAAAAAAAGTAAACTTTCTAAATGTAGATAGCTGGTTACAGGCACTTAATCCGACAAAAGAAGATCTATTCTCTTTAACGGGTGTGAGTGTATCTTAATGAGTAATTTGCAAAACTATGTAAAAGTGTATATGCAGAGGGAATGACAGAAATCCGTAGTTAAAAACGACTATGAATTTCTGTCTTTTTATTTTATTGATGAACAAAAAGAATATCTAAATAGAAGTATAAAAAGTTTAATGGAAGTATCTGTTCCATATATAATAAACAGTATACAAGGAGTGGGGAATAATGAATTATAACATTCGAAAAGGTCAATTTCGTTTAACAAGTGCTTATCCAAGAGGTAGCTGGTGGGAATTTTACCGTGTTAAGTGTCCGATTTGTCACGATACAGGTAATTGTATGCTGCATGTTTCGCAAGAGAAGGTAGCATGTACACGTGTAGAAAGTAAATGGATTTACGGAAAAAACACGGGCAACCCAAGCTACATTCACTACATAAATGGAAAAGATAAGTATCAATTGCCCGAGGCGGATGAAGTTCAGATTCATGATAAGAAAAGTAATGAAGAATTAGATGTGTTTAATCGTAAGTTAATGGATTTTATACCATTACAGGAGCATCATCATACACATTTGTTACGAGATAGAAAAATGACTGAAGAACAAATACAAGTACGTCAATATCGTTCTTTCTTAAAACAACAAATTGTGTTAGAGGAGGATAATACGTATACCACCGTTTGGGAACAGTTATTTAAGCAGATTGGTGAGAAAAATTGCTGGCAGGGTGTTCCGGGCTTTTATGAGATGAGGAAAGGTCGACTTTCTCTTCGTTTGATGTCAGGATCTCCTGGTATATTGATTCCTTTTCGAAACCAGTACAATCAAATTGTTGGGTGGCAGGTTCGTGTGGATGAAGTGAAAAACTCCGTTCATGTGAAATCGGCACCTACTGGAGTTCAAGCAGAATTAATTGAACAGCTTAATGTTGTAAAGATAACTAAAAATGGTGATTGTATTTTTGAAGGCGAACTAGAAGTAAGCAAAAAGGTAGAGATTCCATTTCAAGAGGGGCAAATTGTTGTAAAGATCCATAAAGGGCAAAAATATCTGTGGCTCTCATCAACAAACAAAAATCAAGGGACTGGTGCAGGCGGTAGTGAAAATCCACTTCCAGTGCATGTTGCGGTACCAAGTTCTCATTTGAAACATTGGACTTCTGGTACACTTCATCAAACGAAATCAGTAATGATCACAGAAGGACCTATGAAAGCTGATTTGATTGCTGATTTGCTTCCGGAGAGATTTAATAAAGAGGAGATTTCTAAAATAGGAACAACGGTTCTTGCGATTCCTGGTTTGACACTCCCACAGCTAAAGCCGCAAGCTGACTAACGTCAGTGGGATTCTTACTACCAAAGGCGAAGTCCATTTCTGGTATCGCTGACGTGCAAGATTGCGGTGTGCCATCACCACTCCCACAACAGACCATATAGGTTCGTGGGCTACGGTACTGTGACCATACCGTACAGAGTGTTGGTTCTCAAATGTTTTTACGTCTTGTTCTTGACGACTTAATACATTTTACGGAGTAGAAGAATTTGCTACCCCAACCTCATATGTATTCTGTTTTCAGAGAACAGTCGTTTTAAAGTCTTTTGCATGACTATGAATAGAGTATACCATGTTTTGCTATGCAAAAACGATACTTTCATCCCACGTCTAAAGACGGACTAAAGTCCTGTGTGGGCTTTCTCGTATCATAAGTTCTGTAAATGCTTGGCGAATTGCTATGCCTGTATTAAAGGATATGGGTATAGAAAATTTCTATTTAGCGTTTGATGCCGATTTAGTAGAGAATCAAAAAGTAAGGAAAGCTCTTATAGACTTTGCGACAGAGTTAAAGCGAGTGGGCTATAACGTAATCATAGCTGCATGGAATCCAACGCAGGGTAAGGGGCTGGATGATACAATGCAAGCGGGATTTAAACCTGTATTTCAGAGATTGTGAAAGTTATAAAGTAGGTTGATATTTTCATAAATAGGTAGACTGAAAAAGATAGAGTTTTTAATTCTATCTTTTTCTTATATCCAATTAACTAAAAGAAGGGTAGAAGAGAATATGAATACATCTATGAAAAAAAAACTAGTGAATTTACGAGTTGATTTTGCTTTCAAGCGCTTGTTTGGAGTAGAAGGAAATGAAGATATATTAATAGGGTTTCTTAATGCGGTACTACAATCATCTATTGATGAAGAAATTACATCTTTGCACTTAGATGATCCGCATCTTCCAAGAGAGCAGAAGGATGATAAATTATCTATTTTAGATTTGCGAGCTACTCTGAATAATGGTATAAAATTAAATATAGAGATTCAAGTTCGAGACAAAAAAGATATGATAGAGCGTTCTTTGTTCTATTGGTCAGGCATGTATTATTCCCAAATGACTCAAGGGATGAAGTACACAGAATTAAGACCAACCATTTGTATTAACATAGTAGATTTCATTCTGTTTCCAGAAGAGAAAGAGTTTCATAATGTTAATACAGTGATGAACAAGAAATCGAAGCGCATTATTACTGAAAATATGCAGTTGCATTTTCTTGAAATTCCAAAAGTGATTCAAGAATGGCGAGGAGAACGAATGAATCCATGGGAAAATTCTTTAGCGCGTTGGTTATTATTATTCCCTGCGCATGAGGATGAGAGATTAACAACAATCCTGGAGGCGATAGCAATGGAAAAAGATCCAGTTTTGAAAAAAGCAATAGAGGATTGGGAGCGTTTAAGTAGCGATAAGGATTTTTTACGCTTATATGAGGCTAGAGAAAAAGCAATAAAAGATAGAATATCAGAAATAGAAACGGCAGAAGAAAAAGCTGCGAAAAAAGCCGCAGAAATAGCTACCAAGAAAGCCACAGAAGAGACTAGAATTGCAACTAAGATAGAGATGATTCACAATTTAATTAATGTCGGTGTACCTATAGAGAAAGTAGCGGAAGCCACTGAATTAAGTGTGGAAGAGGTTAATGAAATTCTAAAAAATAAAGAGTAAATAGAAATGATATAAAACAGGTAATTGTGATTACAAACAATTACCTGTTTTTTTATTTTTGATTTGTATAAAGACAATAAAGTTATTTAACTTTAATACCTAAAACAAGCATAACCCCATACTAAATTTAGGACGGGGTTAAAATATAGTTATTTAATTTTCGATATAAGATACTTCACTGTACTCAAAAATATAACAATAAAGTCGTTTGGAAATCTAAGGTTTATTCAACAATAGCGCGCGATTCTGGAAAATTTAAAAAACGTTTATTTTTCTTTTAACATTGAATACTTTTGATAATTTTTATAGAAGCTGATACCAACGAAAACAAGCATAAGGGCTGGAAGTAACCTCAAAAGGACAAATGGAGTTTCAAATAATAATGCTTTCCAAAACAATGCACCTTTCATACTCCAAAGACCTTCAGTTAAATATACACCTGAATTCTTGTAAAGTATATGAAAATAAGGAAATAACAGTATACCAATACCAGATGAATAACCCATCAATCTTTTATAATAATTGCTCTTTGATTGGCGATCCGAGAAGATTTCATTTTGATCATCATCTTCTTTTTGCCAATATCGAGTTCCACTAAGCCAGGGCCCCTTTATATAGTTCCAACTGAAATCTTCATATATCCCTCTGTAATCTTTAAACTTTTTCTTTGACAAATAATCTTGATAATCCAGTCGCATCACATATCTTTTGTCGGTTTTTTCGAACGTGTATATTCCTAATCCACTAATATTTGTACAACGATAGCCTTTTTGTAATTGCTCATTCAGCCATTGCTCCTCTTTTTCGATATCAAAAAATATCTTAGCTTTCTTCATTCGATTCACTTCCTTCGTACAGGGATAAAATATGTAATAGTCTATTTTGCTCCATTTTCAAAATGGCACTTCCTTCCGCAGTTATCATATAGACTTTTCTCCGACCTGACTCTCCAACAGATTCAATCCAACCATGCTTATTCAAGTTTTCAATCGCACCGTATAATGTACCAGCTGCTAAAATAACAGTACCGTTACTTATCTTTTCTATCTTCTGCATTACGGCATAGCCATGGAGTGGCTCACGCATAGCTAATAAAATATAATGCATGGTTTCAGACAACGGTAATAATTTATGTTTCATATCCTCACCCTTTATTCAGTTCGACTATATAGTTCAACTTAGTAATAACGTAATACAGTTCAACTGAATAGTCAACAACATTTTCGAAATTAGTCAAAGGAACTTAAAATAAATAGCTTGATAACAAGGGGGAAATCAAGCTAAAAAGTCACTTTCCTTACGTAAGGGAAAGCGACTTTTTGTGTAGTCTTATTCAATTAAAAAATAATAAAGGTGTAAATAAGGGGTTGTATTTTTAAAATCGTATTGCTATAATATACACGTAATAAGATTTTACAATAAAATATAAAATTAATCAGTTCGCATATAAGAGAAGACCTCAATATGCGCCATGTCCTTAGGAGACGTGTGCGTGTATTGGGGTCTTTTTGCGTTTAGCGAGCAAAAACATCCGGAGGTGCAGGAATTATGTTGAATTGGTTGTCTGCAAAACTTATGACAACATCAGTAGGAGATTTCTTACTGGCAAAAAATAGTTTTTCGAAAGGGCTTGGTGGTAATGGTGGTGGCGGTAATGCTGAAACCGTTCAAAAAAGCATGAACACTTTGGTGAAAACCTTAATTGGTTTTGGGGGAATTTGGGTGGCAGCTTGCGTTGTATTTGCAGCTATTAAACTATCTGGAGCACAAGGGAAGAACCCTGAAAACCGTACACAAGCTATGATTGGTTTAGCTTGTGCGGCAATTGGAGGCTTTGTCATGATCAAAGCTTACGATATCGCTGCTTGGGTGACGACAATCTAACATAAGAGTTTGTATAAGCTCTCCTCGATTTGGGGAGAGCTTCTCTTATACAAGGGAGGAAAAAGAATGAGAAAAGTAACTGTTCCTGTTGATATGACCTCGGAACAAAAAACACTATTAGGTGTGCTGAGCAAACGCCAATTGATTTATCTATTGGGTGGCGGAGCATCCCTTTATTTATATGTACCATTTTTATGGCGACTATTTGCACCTATTGATGCAGTAGTAGCGTTTTTTATTTGCTTAATTTTAGCACTACCGACGGTAATAGGTGTTATAACGTTTGCGTTTATATATAAAGAAAAACAACACATGTATCTAGATAAGTATCTACTTATCAAAATGCGTAGCCGCTCCGAAAAAGGTAAGTGGAGAAAAGGGTACGAGCCAACTACATGGGCAAAGGAGAATTTGTAAATGTTAGAAATGATATATTTTGCGGCAATAGCCATTGTAGGATTTTTCTTTTATCGGAAAATGAATGGAAAACCGCTGTTTGGTTCTAAGAAAAAAGGGAAAAAGCAAGGTGGAGTAGAGAAACACACTACTGAAAAAGCTGGAAAGAAAAATAAAAAAAATATGCCTGCTGAATCGGAAATTGATGAGGATAATGTTGACTTCTTTCGTGCTTTTGTAGAAGACATTAAGGAAATCGATAATCATATGATTCGGTATCATGATGATACATTTGTTCTGATTGCGGAAGCACATCCAGTTAACTATTATTTACTCTCCAATATGGAACAAGAAGCAATTGATATCAAAATTGAATCATGGTTAACCACATTAGAATTTAATACGAAAGTATATATTCAAAGTAAGTTTGTGGATTTAACAGATCCTGTACGCAAAATGACAGAAACGATGAAAGGTGCGAAGGACCTTACACCAGAGACGGTTCTATATGGACAAGAAGTTATCGATAACTTAGAGTACTGGCAGCGTTCGCAACCTCGATATGAACAAAAGCGTTATTTAATTTATCCATACAAGGTTGATATTAGTACGATTACTGCTGATACAGAGGAAGAGTTGGAAGAAAAGATTGTGGATAAGGCGTTTAACGAATTATATCGCCGTTATAATGCTTCTCGAAATCTACTATCGAAAGCAAAAATTAATGTAGAAATGTTAACGAAAGATAAATTAATAGAACTTTTATATGTAGCATTTAACCGTCGGAAAGCTGTAAAAGCTCGTTTCCAGGACTTAATTGAAAATGAGAATTTCTCCCTCTATTCAACAGGGGAAACAAATGAAAGAAAACTAGAGTTAATGAAAAAAGTGCTAGCAGAAGAAAAGGCAGAAAAATCAAATAACGGGGTGGCGTAAACATGAAGTTGTTCGGAAGAAAGAAAAAGGAAAAGAAAAAAATAGAAGCAGAAGAGAGGGACGAATTGGAGCTAGAGGAGGAAGAGTTGGAAGAAGAGGAAGTACCGACGCAATTAGACAATCAAACAACAGTGTTTGATGTTATCGCCCCAGAAGGAATGAAAATTGACGCAGAAGATTATGGGGTTATTAAACAATCTTTAGGAAGTAATACGTTCTTCCGTCCGTTTTATATTCCACGTGATGGATATCCACGTATGATGCAAACGAATTGGCTGAACATGTTAACTTCGGCCGGGGAAGTGGATGTCATGATTGATATTCATAAAGAGCCAAAAGCTAAGGCAATGCGATCATTAGATATGCAGCTTACAATGTTACGTTCCAATCTTTCTTTCCAACGTACACGAGGAAACATTGACCAAGAAAAAGACTTAGATGCAAAAATTCAAGATACAAACAATTTAATGGATGAAATCCAGTTCAATGAAAACGACTCGTATATGGTGAGTACAATGGGTGTTGCTTACGCAGAATCAAAGAAAGAATTGGACGTTTTATGTGAGTATATTGAAGATGAAATGCAAGCATCTCATTTTAAGATAGCAAGTACTTGGAACCGTGTGAAAAGTGGTTTGAAAGCTACTATGCCACTAGGGGCACCAAATACGCTGCAAGATACTTATCGAAATATCGATAGACGTGCTCTATGTACATTTGCACCCTTTGTATCAGGATCCGGAAGATTTAACGGTGGTATACCAATAGGAAAGAACAAAATTACTGGCCAAGTAGAATTTTTAAATTCATTCGGGAATGCAGATTATCGTCCACCAAACTATAACATTGGTGTGACAGGAATTTCAGGTTCCGGGAAAAGTTTACTTTTAAAAATGAAGCTCGCTCGTGAAACATCACTTGCAGATACACATGCAATGATTATCGATCCAGAGGGAGAGTTTGTAAAAATTACAAAACGTTTAGGTGGTATTAATCTAAACATTTCTCCTGAAAGTAATATAATTATTAACCCTTGTGCAATCGCTGTAACAGAGCTTCAGATTACGGATAAAGATGAAGAACTAGAAGCACTTGAACAATATGATAAGAAAGAACTCGTAGAACGTGATGGCGTAAAGTATGTGAGATTTGTACCAATTTTAGAGAAAATCAATGAAATACTAGGATTCTTTGACATTATTATTCGTGGGCAAGACTTTGATCAACCAGGATTAAATGTATTCCAACGTACGATGCTAGAAGATGCAATCCGTGAAGTGTTTGATAAACATGGTATTACTTCACATCCTTCTTCCTTATATACAGATGAAGTGAAGAAGGTGGATGGACAATTAATTCAGTCTCAAGTAAGAAAGCCAGAGCCGGAGTTAAAAGAAATCTACGATGTCATAGTAGAACATCATGGAGACGATGTGAAGGCAGAAGAGTTAATCGCTGCGATTCGTCCGTTCTTACGTGATGGGTCAAAACCATTATTTGATGGGCAAAGTCATTTTGGTCGTGGTGTAGAAACACAGTTAAATGAATCACGTGTTGTTAACTTTAATATTAGTCATTTAGAAGAAGGATTCTTAAAACCAATCGCTTTCCACGTTATCTTGAACTATATTTGGGAGCACTGGATTAAGAGTCCAGAACACGCTATCAAACGAAAAGTACTGTATGTGGATGAGATGTGGCAGTTTATCGATTATGAACAAACGGTAAACTTCTTAGAAAAAGTAGCACGTCGTTCACGTAAAAGAAATGCTGGTATGTGTTGGGCGAGTCAGGACTTTGTTCGTATTTTAGAAAATGTAAAAGCTCGCGGTATCTTGCAATCTACTTTTTCTTATTTCTTCTTAGAGCAAAATAAGATTGATAAGAAAAAGATTCAAGAGAACTTTAACTTAACTGCTGGGGAGTTAGATATTATCCTAAACAACCCTGGAAAAGGAGAAGGAATCTTCCGTGTAGGAGATAGTTCGGTTTGGATTCAAACAGATCCATCAGATAAAGAAATGATGTTTATTGAATCGAATGAAGCGGTACTTCAAGAGCTTTTAAACAATATGAAGAAAGTACAAGGGTACGCAGGATAGTAGCGTACCTTTGTAAAGGAAGGTGAAATTATGCTTGAGAAAATAATAGATTGGGTCGGAGGCCTTGTTATCCATATGGTAAAGGCCCTACTAGCGCCTATTTATGGATTTATGGATACTATTCCAGTTCTAGTCTTTGGTGGAGATAAATCTAATCTAGATTTTTTATATGAGAAGAATGCAGTTACGAATGTATTAGATACCGGTATGCCTGTCATGTTTAAACTTGTTGCTTTTTGTGTTCTCGTCAGTGTAGTAATTACAGCAGCAAAATATTCAGCAACGACTCTGAATCCAAATAATCGCACGGCATTAATTGAATATGCAAAAGACTTAATGATTATCTCGATTTGCCTCTGGCATTTAGATTTCTTTTATAATTTTATTTTTGATCTAAATTCTTGGATTATATTAGAGTTTAAAGAGGCGTTAGGGAATTTTAACCCAGATCAGCAAATACCTCTATTAAAGAATGGACTGGCAGACAATAAGACGATTACAGAACTTTCAATGAAAGACCATAAAAATGATTATATGTTTATCATATTCGGACTATTTATTGAAGCTGGATTAATGATATGGGCAAACTTTTATTATTTAATGCGTGCTGTGACACTATACGTATTAATGTTACTAGGCCCTGTAATGGTAGGAATGTGGATGTTCCCACAAAAGAAACAACAGACGTTATATTGGATTCGTGAACTTATGGGTGCAGTATTAATTCAAGCGATTCACGCAATTACCCTATGGTTAGTTATTACACTTATTGGGGGTGCGCAAAATCCTATTATAAAATTAATATTACTTGCGATGTTTATCCCAGTTGGTGAAATCGTGAAAAGCTTTATTGGACTTAGCACCAATGCATCTGCGGGTATTCATAGAGCGGGTACGATGATGGGTATGGGTGCTTTAGCAAGTGTGGCTGGATTGGTTAAAGGTGTTCGTGACGACTACCGTAGTGCAAAAGATAAAGGGAAAGAAAAGAAAGATGGAGAGAAAGATAATAAAGAAGATGCGGATAACCCGAAAGATGCATTAGGAGCGAATTTAGGGACAGATGTTGGTACAACATCTCGTGCAGCTCGTATGTTAAAAGCTGGTCAAATTGGAAGTTCAATTGGTAAAGCAGCGACAGGACTTGCAGGTATGGCAGCGGGAGCTGGTCTTGGACCGGGAGCGATGGTAGCAGGATCGCAAGTTGGAAGTGCATTAGGTAGTGCTCCTGGTGCAGTGGCTGGTAGAAGTGTTGCTGCAGTCGGCGAAGGAGCTGTAGCTTTAGGAAAACATATTGGTTCCAGTGTAAAGAAGGGTGCGGATACTTATTCAAATCTAAATGGCGAATCTTATCCGGAACTAACCGATGAAGATATCGCACAGGATTTAGCTACAAAAGACTTTGAAAATTGGAAAGCTGATAATCCAGATTCTGCAGTCGCAAGTCGTTTAAAACAAGCATTCCCTGGTGCATCTGATGCGGAGATTGCTAAAAAAGTAGCGAAAACAAATAGTGATCAAATGTCTCGTTTCTCAAATCAGCGGAAACAAGATTTACAAAATATGAAGAAAACCGCTACACCATATGGAAATGCTAGAGATTTAGTAAACGCTGCAACGAATGCATTCCAAAAGGGTTATGAGGCAGACCATAAAGATACATTCATGAGTCAATTACCAGAAAACATGTCAGCGGAAGAGAAAGAGAAACATTGGAACGACCATCTGAACACAAAAGTACAAGGATTTAGAAACCACGCAGAACAAGCTGCAACAAAAGCAGGAGCCATGCCAGTTGATGCGAAGGACAAACAAGGAAATAATCTGTTTGATAAGTCCTATGTGAATAAAGATGCGTTTGCTTCCCGACTTGCATTAGGAAAAGTCGGAAAAGCAGTCGAGGATGTAAAAGGAGAAACGTTAGAAAGTGGCCATCAAAATATGGGACAAGTCGGTGCTCTTGTCGGTGCTTCTACTGCTGCATTTAAGAAAGCGTATAGCGCAGATCATAAGGCTGGATTTATGAAACAATTCCCTGCAGATATGCCACAACAAGAAAAAGAAGCAGCATGGAATAAGCATTTAGATCAAAAAGTACAAGGATTTCAAAATCATGCGCAACAAGCGGCAGCATCAGCTGGTATTGTACAGCAAAAAGACGGTACAAACTATGCGAATAAAGAAGCTTTCGCGTCTCATTTATCACAACAGTTACAAAAAAATCCTGGTTTAAATGCTATGGGTGTATCTAGTGTGGCAGGCATTCAGAAGGCAGTCAACGGCGTGAAAACGCATGGTTTGACAAGTGGAACAGGAAGCCAGCAAGCAAAACAAGTAAGTAATGTTGGGAACCTGGTACAAGCTTCTACAGAATCCTTTAAACAGGGCTATGCAGCAGAACAACAGGCAAGCTTTATGAAAAAGTTGTCTCCAACTATGTCTCAACCACAAAAAGAGCAAGCTTGGCAGTCGCACCTAAATGAAAAAGGAAATGAATTTAAAGCAGTCGCACAACAAGCGGCAGTACAAGCGGGAGCGATGCCCGTACAGGCGAAAGATACGAGTGGTAAGAGTCTACATAATCAATCGTATATTAATAAAGATGCGTTTGCTTCGCAATTAACGAAAGGATTACAAAGCCATGCAAGTCTTGGAACAGTGAGTCAACAAGTAGGTTCTGGAATTACTAGTGCGATTCAAGGTGTTCGTTCACATGGTGTTGCAACAGGTGGCGCAATTAATAAAGCTGTATATGCTGCGACACAAACACAAGCGAGTATCGCACGTGCAGGAGATCTTTCCGTTGCGGAAATTGAACGCTCTTATGCAGATGCATCAACAAGTGTAGCGAATATTGCACAAAGTGCTGGTAAAATGTCTATCCCAACTTCAGCAGTGGGACGTATGACACAGCAAAGTACAAAACTTGGCATGAGTGTAATGGAAGGTGCGAAACACCTTATGCTTGCGGATCGCATTGATACGGTAGCAAATGCATACTTTAGTGCCGCGAGTGCTGTTCAACAATCCGGAGGGAATGCAGTACAAAGAGTGATAAGTGGGACTACTGCTGCAGTTAGTACATCATTAGGTGGGAATGCAGCAGAGCGCCACTATAATGTGACAAAAGGCTTAAGTTACGCCGCAGGTGTGATTGGTGGTGCGGGTGCTTATCAAGCAACTGCACGTATGGTAAGTAAACATAATCCGTATAACAGTGCAGTTCGTACAGAAGCAAAAGAGATTCAGGAAATTCAACAGATGGTACCGACAACAACAGATCATACAGGCGCGCAATCGGTTGTAAAAGGTGCCGTACGTCTTGTGACGACAAATAATAAATCTTGGATTGAAGCAAAAGACGCTAGTGGTATGACACAAGTTGTATCTCGTTATGGTAGTGGAGATAGCAGTATACGTTCTGGACAAGTCGTATATCAGGACTTAAATATTGCAGATGGACAATTAACGCAGTATCGTAATGGTGCGAAAGCATCTCCGGCTTATATACAAGATTCAAGTGGTGGAAAAATCAATATCAATCGCTCGATTAATGTAAATCCAAATCAATTAGTAGGAAACCAAAGTCAAAGACCGTTACAACAGAAACCGGTATTTAATGAACCACCACTTACGGTCAATCACAAAGTAGACAATGGTCACTTCTATATGTCTGATTTAGACCAAGGTGGCTATAAGAATGTACAAATGGTTGTAGAAAGAGATCGTAGTTACATGGTTGCGACAACAACAGACGGTACAGTGTCACGTATTTCGCCATTCGGAAAAGGAGATACGCGTTTACAAGCAAACCAAAGGATTGAAAGAGCTTGTGAAGTGAAAGACAGTAGTATTAAGCCAAGAGAAGAAATCTTAGTCACACAAACACAGGACGAAGTAGTCCGTACAGAGACGCATTTGAATTTATCAGAACATGACCCACAAAATCTGATTCCATTTGCACCAAATCCTCGCTTAGCACAGCGAAGAGGAAGAAATTCTCAAAATGGAAAATATGGTGTGATAAGTCTATGAGTCAAAATCCTAACGATCCCAATGAACAGAAAAAAAGTAATCCTTTAAAAGATGTAGCTTCCCACTTTATTAAGAAAAAAGGGATGCAAGCGCGTGGGAAGATGGCAAAATTAGCAGGGAAAGCAGGAAAGGCGGCAGCGAAAGCTGCTGCCAAAATGCTAAAAGCAGGTATTTTAAAAATTGTGGGTGCTGTTGTAGCAGCGGTTGGAGTACCTGCCGCTTTGGTAATGGGAGTAATTATTGCTGTGTGTGTGATTTTAGTCTCTTTTGTACCTTTTACCGATGATGAAGGTAAGACAGAGGAACAAGTAAAAAAATATATGGAAGTCTCAATGGCTTTGAATGTGGATTGGAAAGAGGTCGTCGCCTTTGACATGGCACGATATGATAATGATTTAACTGGTAAAGATCCGCATGATGCTATATCATATTTCTTGGATATCCAATATGAAGAATATACGGAAAAAGAGGTATGCGAGGCGGGACCGAATGGTCCTTGCGAAAAAAAGAAAAAGGAGATGCAAAAAACAAAATCTGAAAGTTACTCCGGACCAGATGTAAAAAAGATATTAGGAGATACAGATTTTAAGAAAAAAATAGATGAGATTAATGCAAGTGGAAGCAAAAAAGTGACAACATCTTCTCATGGGCTAGAGAAAGCTATGGAACTCGCAAAGTTTAGTAAAAGTCAAAAAGAACGTGCTCGTGAGATATTAGAAGCCGGGATGTTAGAAGGTATGTATGGACATCTAGCACCTTCTAGTAATTTTGTTGGTGGTATGTGTGTAGGTAATGTGAGTCCTGGCGGGGAGCCTGTCAATCTTAATGCAAAAGTTACAGGATATCTTCCAAAGATTAAAGAAATGGCAGAAAAACATGGTGTTGCTCAATATGTTGGTATTTTGGCTGCCCAAATGATGCAGGAATCAGGTGGAGCAGGAAATGACCCGATGCAGGCTTCAGAGGGGCAATATGGAGACATGAGCTCATCTTGTATTGGTGTAAAGGGAAATGCTCGTGTAGGTTGTATTAAAGATCCCAATATTTCTATAGAAGCAGGTGTACGGGAATTTAAAGATGTACTAGGAAAGGCCAATGGTGACATTGCACTCGCTTTGCAGTCATACAACTTTGGCGAAGGTTTTATTAGTTACGCTTTAGCAAAGGGTGGCTATTCAGAAGAAACAGCTATTGAGTTCTCAAGAAGTAAGAATCATTTAAATCCAGGTGGTTGCTCCGATCCGAATAACTTCCGAACCAAGGTAAATGCGTGTTATGGAGATTTTACATATGTTTCCAAAGTTTTGAAATATTACAAAGATTTAGGTTGTGTAGCAAATGGAGATGGAGAATGGATTTCTGATAAAGGTTGGAAATGGCCAACGAAATCAGGGCGTATTACAGGTACATTTGATGAAATTCATAATAACAAACCGCATAATGCTGTAGATATTGGAGCCATGACCGCTGGAAAACCAGGAGACCCTGTATGGTCGATGGAAGCAGGAGTAGTTACAGCTCAAACAGGATATGTAAACTACGGTGGTCTAGGTGTCTATATTGACCATGGAAATGGCATTGTATCCCGTTATTTACACTTGAGTAAGATTTCAGTTACTCCAGGAACTATGGTAACAAAAGGACAAATTATCGGGGAAATGGGTGGTTCTAACTATGTTGGTGGTGTTCTGAACATGCTTGGATACGCTGTCCATTTAGATTTCCAAATTCGTATAAACGATCAACCGATGGATCCAATGAAGTTCTTTAAGAAAAATGATGATCCAGGGTTATCATCTGGTGGTTCTCCTACCATGACAAATGCTAAACGACAAAAGGTACTGGAAGAAGCGAAAAAATGGCTAGGGCAAGGAAAAGTCAGATATGTATTAGGAGACCGTAATCCACCAGGTGGCTCTTCAGATTGCTCAGGATTTACGCAGTATGTCTTTAGAACAAGCATAGGTGTACAACTTGGAGATTGGACAGGTGCTCAAGTCGGACAAGGTAAACAAGTACCAGATATCAATCATGCACAACCAGGGGATCTTATTTTCTATGAAAACCCAGGGCACGTTGCAATTTATATGGGGAATCAAAGAATGATTCATATTGGTGATAATAAAGGTGTACAAATTACAGGTCTAAACTATACGGCAAGAGGTCAACATATGACGCAAATTCGTAATGTTATAGACTGATTTGGGATGTGAAGAAATGAAGAAAGTCATGAATGTGTTAGCGAATCTGCCTCGTAAGTACTTAGTTATATTGGGGATTATTGTGTTGGTAGTAGGCGTTGCTACTTATAATACTATTCATCGTTACATGATGAAATCTCAAGTACAAGAGGAAGAGCAAGTCAATCAAGATGAAATCGAGATGCTTGGAGATAAGCCAAAGGGATTTGATACAAAAGAAGAGGAATATATCGCAAAGACAAAAACTGTAGAGGATTTACTACGAAAAATTTCTAATAGTAGTTATGATGTACCGTACTTGTTTACAAAGGCTGGATTTGGTATTGAACCAATGAAAATGACAAGCAATGAGCGTATGCTTGCTACAGAAGCTGTACAACGATATTTCCTAAATGGGGATAAGTTTTACAATGCGCGAATTACCAAAATTGACCGTGGGAAAAAAGTAGATACGTTTCATATTGAAGTTTTAATTCAACAGGTAAACTTCTTAGAACCACGACAATTTAAAGTGCAGGTAAACAAATATGCACAAATTGTAACACCAATTGCACAAATTCCACATGGACAAGAAGAAGTACCTGTGGATTAAGAAGGAAATGAGGGTTGTGGAAGAAAAAACACAACCCTTTTATAAAAAAATAAAGAGTACCTAAAAACATTTATTGAATATTCATAATTTTCTAATATAATAAAACCATGGTTAAATAAATTTTGTATATAACGCTAAAATGAGATAGATATGGAAGAATACAAATGAGGATGTTAATTAGAACAGCTGCGAATTTTGTTTCGGGGTATTATATAGGACGAAATTCTGAATTATTAGGAACGTTGCTTGGCTTGGCTGGGCTTTTCTGTTGGGTGGTGTCTATCTGTTAATAGAGAATTGGGATAGTATCACAGTATGGATGCATAATTTGAATATTGTACAAGGACTTGATGGTACGAAGACATGAGCAATGGCTTTATTTTTATCTGCTTGGTAGTAAGTGGCTTTATTCTCATCTTGTTGTCACCGATTTTCGTTATCTTATTAGTAGTTTGTTTCGTGTTAATGAATATTGTAGCTTGTACACTTGTGTTATTAACATCCATACATAAAGAAGAAAGATAAGGAGAGTGAATGGGGATGAGTACAATTCTAGTTTTAGGTGGATCTAATGGAAAGGCGTTAGAGAAGTTGGCCAAAAAAAAGAGACTGTCAGGTTATTTTCCATGATGGGAAAAATCATGGAGGCGTAAAGAAAACGTTTAGAAGTGTTATAAAAAAATTCGATGTTATTGTCATTAAAAAAGGTGCATGTGGTCATGTGTCCATAGATGTAGCCAAAGATTACGCGAAGAAGTATGATATCCCACTATTATTTAATCAGGGATTTGGTGGAACTGGTGCGCTTGAAATGGGATTAAAGCATTTGAAGGTTGTATGAGGTTTGATACATATCTATGGAATTATAATTGTTAAATTAATATATAACATTAAAAAGGTAGTGGCACGTAAGTGGTTTTTCTGGAAGAGTTTAGAGGGTACTTTGAAGTTAAGTTTTTACAACAAATTAGTTTGTTAGAAAACTAAGCAAATTAGTTATTTGGGAGAGATTAGTAGCTGAAATGCTAGATATCTAGCATTTCAGTGGGGTGTTTATCCATTTTTATTATGGGAGTTTTTCAACTTCCTATTAGAAGAAATAACTCCACAAAATATAGCAATAAAAATTGCGGCCCAGGTTCCCATAGACATAGAGATTCCGCCTAGTAATAAAATGAATTACTTCTATATTTTAACATTATTAAATGTTTTGTTGTTAAAAAATTGAGATATTACACAAATGAGATGTTATAAAACTAAACAAAATCCTTATTTAAATAGAGAAGCCCTAGAGTTAGGGGGGTCTAGGGCTTCAGGTCTGAGTATATCTCACACGGTATTATAAAGAGAAAAGAACGTATTGAAGATAACATATTAATGTTTCATAAATGTATCAAAAAAGTGAACAAATTTTTATTTTATTAATTTGTAGGTTGATACAGTTCCCCAAACGAAAAGAACCAAGTAGAAAAGTCTTTGTAGTAGACCCGCAGGTAAGGGGAAAAGAAAAACAAGTGAGATAAGGATTATTATTACTATTAAGCTTAGTAAACAGAAATATGTCCATTTTCTAGCTTTTTTAAGATTCTTAGCAAAAATAAATAGTCCTGGAAATACAGTAAGCATACCTATCCAAACTAGAATAGAATGTCCAATTAGGTTTACATCTGCAGGAATTAATCCTGAAACTATAGTGGAGATTCCTATTATAAGTATAAAAAGTGTTGCTATTTTATTAATTCTTGTTTTTTCTAGATGTTGTGAAATATATAGTACTCCAATACAAAATGTTATTCCATTAATAACAAAGAGTAAATTCATCCAAAAATGATTAGGGGAGCATATTTCATACGGAGCTATTTCGTAGGTGAATTCTCCACAGGTTGTTACACCTAGATCACTCATTGCGTGACGCAAATAGTTATAAGGTGCTGTAGAAGTGAAAATAAAGAAAGGTTCAATTAAAAAGTATAGGCAAGTTGCAATCCAGCTAAATAAGCCAAACCTGTTTGATATATGCATTAGATTCCTCCTTTTGAAAAAGTATATTTCCATTATAGGTGGTTACATCATTAAAAGTGAAAATTTTCAAGTTGAGATTCGATAACCCTGTTCAACAATATGAGTTTTTCTGGAAAAATGTGTTTAGCGGAAAGACGTAGAGAAAATGGATAGATCAAAATTTAACAAAATCGTTAATTAAATAACAAAAAATGGAGGGTAAATACATAAACATGAATAATAGTAATATACATAAATCAGGTTATATCATACTTATATATTTTATAATGACTCAATTTGTTGGAATTATAGGTGTACAATTGCTAGCGAAGACGGGCTGGTATGATATTCAGGGAAACCAACAGCAAGCAATCCAGCAACTTCTCGTGCATTGGGAACTAATTGGGTTTTCACTTACGTTGATAATCTTTTTTCTTATATATAGAAAAGAGTTAATGAAAGATACAAAGTTATCGATTACATTATCTAGGAGCACATTTGTATGGATTTTAGTTGGGATCATATTAGTATTTCTTGGGCAGATGGTTGGCAGTCTTTTAGATAAGAGTATATTCCAGCTAACTACGCAATCAGCAAATACATCTAGTGCAGTCGCTGATGCAGCAATATCTCCTATGGCACTTATTTCAATTGTTCTTCTTGCACCTTTAGTAGAAGAGTTTGTTTTTCGTTATGCGGCTATAAATATTTTAACTCAAAAGTTTAAACAAACTTGGAGTATATTAATAAGCTCATTGTTCTTTGCTATTATGCATTTTGATTTTCCATTTATATTTGGATACTTTTTAATTGGGATTATACTGGCTGTAATATATATACGTACAAATAGGTTACTAGTATCATTTGTTGTTCATGCTTGTATGAACTTAATTGTTGTTATATTCCAGATTTCTTGATGAAAAAGCAGCGGATTTGTGCAATTTACTAGTGTGGTTTAGTTTTTTATTTTTATGAATTTTAAAATTATGGTAATATTAATAGGATTACATTTGAAAATGTGGGTTCAAGTTGCTGTATTGACTGAATTGCACCAAAAAACCAATTCCATTACACGGGAATTGGTTTTTTGGTGTGTGTTGTTAGCATAATTATTGACGGCCTAAAGGAGATTTGTTTCTTTGTAGTTTAGTATAACTTAGATAAAAAGAAAATTCAAAAACAAAATGATGCATTTTTACATATTTTTAAATTACAACATAAAAATGTAAATATATGGTTTATAATGAATGGTGAAACACTCTCCTATGTTTCTAGTGATTGTATTTTTTATCTGTTTTTGGTGCGAAATCTGTTGATGGATTTTGCACTTTTTTATTTATTGTTTAATAGGTTTAATTTAATTATTTGAAAGGGGGAAATTAGTATGTTTGGGAATAAAGAAAATGAAATTAAAGAATACCTTATACAAGAAGGTTATGAGATTAAAGAATATTTAAGAAAAAATGGAGATTGGTACTATTTTAAAGTACATACTTTTTGGTCTGGAAAACATTTAGTAAAAGTAAAAGATGGAGTATTTGGTTTTAGAATAGAAAAAGCGTAAATCCCATAATAAAAATACTGTAACTAGCAAAATTAAAGTTTACTTTCATTTCTTTCATCTTTACCCCAATTAGTTCTATAAGGGGTCTTGCAAACAAAACGCGGATTTTGTACGTTATCAAGACCTAAATCCAAAAAATACTTAAAATATCACGATCCTAACATATTGTATATGACTAATATGTTAGGATCATTTATTTTGGGTAATGAGTTTTGAAACTAAATTTGAATAGTATTTTTCTCAATCTGGATAGAAATAAGAAAAATACCATAAACGGTCATTTTTAGTACTACTTTCTCTTAAATTTGATAGATAAAATACCTTATTAATGAAAAATCACTTAATTTGCCCTTACGGGAAATATCAAATATTAATAGAAATATGAAAATTCATATAATTATATATAAAGAAATGATAAAATTAGCACTGATATAGAGGATATATCTTGAAAAATAGAATAGGAGGTAAATTTGTGAAAGTAATTAAGAAATTATTTTTAAGTTTTATGACATGTATTTTATTATTCAGTACATTAGGAACAACTTTTGCAGAACAAAATAGTCAAGGGAATGCAGTATCTTTTATTGACGTACCTAAAACGCACTGGGCGTATAAAGAAATGATGTATATGGCTGAGAATAAGATTATAACAGGCTACGGAAATGGGTATTTCGGTGCTGCCGATCCTATTATTCGCGAACATCTTGCTGCTTTCTTGTATCGGTATTTAAAACCGCAAGATAGTACAAATAATCCATTTGTTGATATTGGTGACAGCAATTTCAAAAAGGAAATCTTGGCACTTACTGCACTGGGCGTATTTAGCGTAAATGCAGAGAAACAATTCAACCCCAAAAATAATATGACACGCGCTGAAATGGCTGCAGTGCTTGTTAGAACATTCGATTTAAAACCGCAAGGAAATGTTGAATTTACAGATATGAAAGGTCACTGGGCCAATGAATATGTCAAAATTTTAGCTAGCAATAACATAACGAATGGTACAGGTGACGGTAACTTCAATCCAAATGGTTTAGTTACAAGAGAACAATTTTCTGTATTTTTATATCGAACAATTATGAAAGTAACAGATATAAAAAATAACGAATCGGTTGCAACGTATAAAGAGTATGTCATACAACGGCCGACTTTGTTATATAGTGAGCCTTCTTATTTGAAACAAGCAAACGATGACATTAATCCCCGTACTGTCACGGTAACAGAAGAAAAGGGGAATGGATGGAAGAAAATAAAAACGCAAAACGGAGAAAAATGGGTTGCACCAGAAGGACAAAAATATAATTTACAATTCAATGTAAAAATGTATCTTAAGCCTTCAATAGAGGAAAAGAGCACGGGAGTATTGGGTGCACAAATGGTAACGCTACTGGATGAACAACCAGATGGTTGGAAAAAGGTTCTTACAGATGCGGGTACGCGCTGGATTGCACCAGAGGGTATAAATTATAAGGTAGAAAACGGGCAAACACTTTATTCTACTCCAGATTTTAAAAGTACTGCAGTAGGTAGTATTGCTCCCCAAACAGTCAAAGTTGTTGA
Source organism: Bacillus cereus group sp. BfR-BA-01441 (assembly GCF_022663075.1). Classification (NCBI taxonomy): domain Bacteria; kingdom Bacillati; phylum Bacillota; class Bacilli; order Caryophanales; family Bacillaceae; genus Bacillus; species Bacillus cereus group sp. BfR-BA-01441. Next base: position 1,098 of record NZ_JAKUEU010000058.1, on the reverse strand, counting down.
TGTACAGGATAATGGGTGGCTGAAAATTAAAACTTATATGGGTGACACATGGATTGCTCCACATGGTGTTAAATACGAATTGAAACAAAATGCAGCAATATATAGAGAACCATCATTTCTTGCAGAAAAAGAAGAATATGGTTTAATGCCACAAACAGTAATTTTACTAGAAGATAGATCAGAGGGCTGGAAACGAATCAAAACAGCTTATGGGGATCGTTGGATCGTTCCTGAGGGAGTACCGTATCAAGTTACGAAAAACACAAAAATATATAAGGAGTTAGATTTTACTCAAAATGAAGGGATAATTAATTCTGAAAAAGTCTCTATTATTGGCGAGCAACCAGGTGGCTGGTATCAAATAAAAAGCTCAAGAGGTACTCATTGGATTGCTCCAAATGGTATAAAGTATAGAGTCACAAAAGATCTAAAATATGGAGCGTCTAGTGATATACTTAGTCCAAAGAATGGTACGTTTCCAAAGGGAACAATTGTGACTTTAGTCGACCGCGATCAAATATTAATGGACAATCAATATGTATATACATTTTTATCTTATTTTTCCCTAGAGCTTATCGAGAAAACAAATCTAAAATATACGAACCAACCCAATGTTTACGCATCTTTACAACAGATAAGTAACATTGTTAATACTGGCCATGACGATGGGATAACTGAACTTATATTTAAAGACCTAGCAAATTGGAAAATTGATATTCCAGAAATAGATTTTAACATGCCTAAAATCAACATCAACATCGATTTAAACTTTACAGACTTTAATAAAGCGATGGAAGAATTGGAGAAAACCACTAAAGAATTGGAGAAAACCATTAAAGAATTAGAAGCCAATAATGTAAAATTGGAAAAAACAATGAAAGAAATGAACGATGCAATACGACTAGCCAATGAAGGCATGCAGCAAATGAAGAATGGTATGCAACAAATGATTCAAGGGGTAAACCAAGCGAATTCAGGTTTGCGAGAAATGAATAATGCAGTTGATCAGTCCAATGCAGGTATGCAAAAAATGATTCAAGGTGTTAACCAAGCGAATTCAGGTTTGCAAGGAATGAACAATGCAGTTGACCAGGCCAA
>NZ_JAKUEU010000057.1:0-34588 GCF_022663075.1 Bacillus cereus group sp. BfR-BA-01441 | reverse complement strand
AACATACCTCTTCTATAACTTTAGTTTCCATCCTGCCTACTTCTTTCACAATATCTACCTTATAGAGCGAATACATTATTAAAAATAAAAAGAACTATCCCTTCTCTTAAAAATTCAGAGAAAGAATAGTTCTTTTTTCATTTACTTTATTTCTTAAAGTAAGTCCAACCTTCTTCTTGGTAAACCTTTTCTTCTTTCATCAACTTACCAAGTGCGCGCTTAAATGCAGCTTTACTCATGTTAAAGCGTTCTTTAATATCTTCTGGATGGCTCTTATCCCAAAACGGCATTGCTCCGCCTCGTTCTTCCATATATGCATAAATTACTGCAGCATCGTCTTCCATTCCTTCTTCTTTACGAGGAAGAAGTGAAATGTTAATTGTACCGTCATCTTTTACGTCAATAATACGGCCTGTTACACGCTGACCGATGCGGACTTGTTCTTTTCTTTCTGTATGGTGTAAGAAAGCACGGAAATGTTCATCTGTTAAAACGAATGAACCTACTTGAAGCGAACGATATACACGTCCATTTACGTTTTTATTACGCATAGATGGCGTTGCATCTACGATAATTTCTTGCATATCACTGTCTCTTGCCGGAAGAGCAATTAAACGATCACGATTCGTTAATTTTAACGTACAATATAATTCGTCGCCTACTTCTGGCCATACTGGCATATAAATCGGGAACTCATCAGCTGGAATTAGTATATCTTTTGACACACCAATATCAACAAACACACCTAAACTAGGAATAACTTCTACAACCTTTACCCAGTTCCAATCATAAGTTGTAATAATCGGTTCCTTCATTGTTGCTGAAATACGATTTTGGTGATCAAGGTATAAGAATACATCAATCGTATCGCCTTCTTCAATTTCTCCAGCTACTTCGTTTTTATGTAGGAAAATTTCCTCTTCTTCATTCCCAACCATATATCCGATTTCCGTTTCGCGTAAAACAGTTACCTGTTCAATCGATCCTATTTGCAAATACATATTTTTTAATTCCCTTCTATATATATAAAATTATCTTTTTTATCATTCCAAACAAAAGTTAATTATAACATGATTTTTCCTGTATTTGTCCAACTGCCCAAAATTCACTATAATAAAATAAGGTTACATGAATATAAGTACGAAAACACTTAAGTCTAGACTCGTTTTCAGCTATACTTTAGTATGTACAGTACATAACAAGATTAGAAATTTATTTGGAGGTGCTAACTATGGCAAAAGATAGCTCTTTTGACATCGTTTCGAAAGTAGAATTACCTGAAGTAACAAACGCAATTAATATCGCATTAAAAGAAATACAAAACCGATATGACTTTAAAGGAAGTAAAAGTGATATTAAATTAGAAAAAGAAGTACTTGTTTTAACTTCTGATGACGAGTTTAAATTAGAGCAAGTAAAAGACGTTCTTATCTCTAAACTTGTAAAACGTAACGTTCCAATTAAGAACTTAGATTACGGAAAAGTTGAAGCTGCAACTGGCAACACTGTTCGCCAACGCGCAACACTTCAACAAGGTATCGATAAAGATAACGCTAAAAAAATTAACAACATCATTAAAGAAATGAAATTAAAAGTAAAAACACAAGTACAAGATGATCAAGTACGTGTTACAGCGAAAAGCCGTGATGACTTACAAGCAGTAATCGCAGCTGTTCGTAGCGCTGATTTACCAATCGACGTACAGTTCATTAACTACCGCTAAAAAGAAAACTCCTCTTAATTAGAGGAGTTTTTTGTTTTGTAGAGACAATATTCCGAGAACAAACCATAGAAAAATGGTGTATGCGGTGAAAATCACTAAGTGAACAGAGTCTAACCATACGAATACTTTACAAGTGAGCGCATGATTAAACTAGGCCTTATTATAGAATTTGTTTTATACATGTATTTAGCAGACCTTATTGAAAATAAGAAAAATATGCCTTAAGACGTTTCCCCTTCAATTTGAATTACTTTTCTTAATAACCACATCCTGGGCCAAAGTCATCTTAAAAATCGCTGTAACTCATAATTCCTCTCCCCGCCAAAACGTAACAATTTATGAGTATAAGAATATTTCCCAACCTTTAATGTAATGTAAAATTAGTAAGGATCTAAAAAATGTTAATTAAAAAAGAGTTAGAAGTGGTTTTTTGAAGAAATTAATATTATGGTTTTTATTAGCCACATTCTCCCTAAATACTGTAGGATGTTCTAATAATACGAATACACTAACGGATAAATCTAACTGTATCAACAAAGCTTGGTACAAAAAAAATATGTCATGTAATCATTTAAAAAACATTAAATAGTTAATGATAAAGATCTAAAGAAAAGACACCCCAAAGTACCTTCCTCCGACTTGACCCAATAATATTCGGATGGATTTAAAAAGAAGCATACATCTTTAATAAAGATGCAGGCTTCAAAATAAAAAAGTACGCTAAAGCGCTAAGTAAACTCTTATTCAAAAATTTATATTAAGCACTAATATTTTAGAAGCAAGTTTATAAGTATAAAACCTACAGAGATTTCCCCTGTAGGTTTTATTATATTTCAAGTGATTTCCAAATGAATTATGAGTGACTTTTTTCAGTTTGGTTTTCAAAATATTTTTCTTTAACCATTTTTATCAGATTTTCTTTTTCTGTTAGTTCGAATATAAATAATGCTTTTTTCATGTTATTTGCAACATCTTCTTCATTAGGTTGTTTAAGTTTCAATAAATTCCAAGCTTTTCCATAGTATAATTCACCTAGTAAATATAAAGTATTTAGATTAATAGCTAGTTTGATACCCATATCATTGTATTTTACTGCCTCTTCATGTTGATTTGCATGACCTAAAATTTTTGCTAAATTAAAAATAATTTTCAATTTAATTTCTTTATCTCTAGGAAAATCTAACTTATTAAAATTAGTTAAACACCTTCTTAATATATTAATACTTTTTTCATATTCTTTATTTTCCCCATGGAATATAGCAATTGTCTGCATAATATCTATTTCTCTTTCTGATAAAAAATCAGAATTAGTTACAGTTAATTTTAATGCATTATTTAAAAAATCTAAAGCAGTTTTTATTGATTTATCCACCATAAATATAGCAATCGCTTCATGCCATATTAAAAATTGTTTATCTTCTGTTGATTGGAAGTTATTTTCGTTTTTCTCTTTTTTCACTATTTCATAAAGTTCTTTGTATTGTTTTTGCTTTAAGCAATCTTTTATTACGCATTTTACATTTTCTACATATTTTAATTTTTTGTTTTGAGTTAATGCAAATATATTATTTGGGTCAATACCAAGTCTTTCTGATAATTGATATAACAATATACTAGATGGATAAATCACACCTTTTTCTATTTTGCTAATTTGACTTTGCGAACATATTCCATGACATAATTCGGATTGTGATATATTTTTTTTAATTCTAAGCTCTTTAATGGTAATACCCAAATCGTAAAACTCCATTTTCCCACCTACTATTTAGCACTGTATTAGTATAAGAGTATTCTCTAACTTTTAATGTAATGTAAAATTAATATAGTTGCAATTATTGATTGCTTCAAAGATTCTTCCCTATCGGTGCTAACACAAAAAACAGGTTAGGAAGAAAATCCTCTTCCTAACCTAGCCCTCCTCTCACTAGGGACGTTTTCATTCTCACGTCGTTTCTCTTAAGAAATTTCATATCAACAGAATAACACTATTGCCCCACCGAACAAACTTACAAATACAATAAGAAGACATGAACATAGAGCGAGTAATTTCTCATCTCATCTACGCTTCCTTTTAACTGCAATTAGAAACGCAATAAATAATACATTCACACCAACGATTAAGGAGATAAATAACCAATTCACACCTGTTTCTCCGTTAACTTTATACACATTTGATTCTTCACGTTTTAAAACGAGATAAAACTTTCCGTTTTCCTCTCTTATAATTTCATCCTGTAACAATCCTCTTAACTCTTGTTTTTCACCAATTGCACTTGCAGGTAAGGAGACTTTTTGTGTTTCTTTCGTATTATTAATTGCTACTAAAGTTACTTCATCTTTATATTTTCGTTTTAGTATGCTCATCCCGCTCTTATCATACAGAAGCTCAAACGTACCGCGTCGTAAAGACGGTCTCGCCTGCCTAAGTTCACCTAGTTTTGTTATGTGCTGCATAAATTTTTCGTCTGACTTAAAATCCATTAATCGTCTATTATCGGGTACACTTCCTCCATCTAATGCAATTTCCGTTCCGTAATAAAAATTCGGAATCCCAGGTGATGTTAACAAATAAGTAAGCGCCAGTTTTAAACGTGATGGCGGATAATACATATTTTCTTTTGCAATACGCGCATATCTTTTTGTTTCTTGATCATCTAAAAACGTAACAAATTCCCCTTCTTTTTTACTCACATCGTATAACGATTTCACCGATACATCCGCTTCGGAAAACGATTCTACGATTTTTTCGTTGTATTCGCTATCCTCCTTTGTCATAATACGAAAATCTTTCTTTATCACTTGCATATCTTTTTGCGCGTTATCCCAAAAGGAACGCGGCTTTTTTTCACTATGTATAACATAACTTCCGTCTAAATCAACTTCTTTTATCCACCATTTCATTGCGTCAATTACCTGTCGTTCGTTTTCTCCAAGCGGAAATTGAAATACAACTTTCATTCCTTTTGCATGAGCTTCTTTTACAAGTTCTTTCACATCATTGTCTGTCCCGAAATGTTCATTTACCTTTTTAAAATTTCGCACGTCTAATCCATCGTACTTTCCACTTTCAAAAAGCGGCGAAAGCATAACGGTAGTAAAACCCATTTCTTTTATGTAATCCAACCTTTTTATAATTCCTCTTATATCCCCGCCTTGATACCCTTCTAAATTACCAACTTCTAATTGTTTGTCATTTTTCGGTTCTCCATTATTGAAGCGATCAATCATAATGGAGTATATAACTTCATCTTTCCACTCTCTTTTTTCGTCTGCAAAAGTATGTATTGGTACAAACAAAACAAAAGCTAAGCAAAAACAAATGAATAGTTTCCTAGTCCGTATTTTTCCCACACGCATCCCCCAAGTTTTTAATTGTAAGAATATTATACCAATTATCCGAGAGAAACGCATATGTCGATTTCAATCCTCACAAAATAATCTATGTTATATTTTCTAACATCATGTATATATTTTTCTGAATTTTTAGTTGATTTTTAGTTCTTTTTCGAATATGATATGAAACATAACAAAACGATGTTATTTTTTCTAACATTATAGGAGGAGAGCTCATGAATATGGGAGATACAGTTTTTATGTTTGTGACGACAGTAATGGTCATGTTGATGACACCAGGATTGGCACTTTTTTATGGAGGTATGGTTCGCAGCAAAAATGTACTCAGTACAACGATGCATAGTTATAGTGCAATGGCTATCGTTTCGATTCAATGGATTGTTATCGGCTATTCTTTATCATTCGGACCAGATTGGCACGGGCTTATCGGTACACTTGATTGGTTCGGTCTAAACGGAGTTACCTACGCACCAAATCCAGACTACTCATCTACTATTCCTCACAATTTATTCATGATGTTTCAACTCATGTTCGCCATTTTAACTCCAGCTTTAATTTCAGGTGCATTTGCTGAAAGAATGCGATTTTCTGCCTTTCTTATTTTTATCCTTTTATGGACAACGATTGTTTACAATCCTGTCGCTCATTGGGTATGGGGCGTCGGCGGGTGGCTAAGGGAACTTGGTGCACTAGACTTCGCTGGCGGAAACGTCGTTCACATCACTTCCGGAGTTGCTGGTCTTGTATTAGCTATTTTCCTCGGAAAACGAAAAAACATAAATGGTTCTTCTCCTCACCATTTGCCATTTACAATGTTAGGCGCAGGCTTATTATGGTTTGGCTGGTTCGGTTTTAACGTCGGCAGCGCATTATCCTTAAACGACGTAGCTTTAACTGCATTTATTAATACAAATATAGCCGCTGCTGCCTCAGCATTAACTTGGATGCTTTCAGAGTGGTTCTTCCAATCAAAACCGACTGCGATGGGAGCTGCTTGTGGCGCCGTTTCCGGTCTAGTCGCTATTACACCAGCTTGCGGGTTCGTTACACCTTTCTCAGCTCTTCTTATCGGAGCAATTGGCGGCGTATTATGCTTCGGAGCGGTCTTTTTCTTAAAAACAAAATTCGGATACGACGATACACTCGATGCATTCGGATGTCACGGCATCGGTGGAACTTGGGGCGGTATTGCGACAGGATTATTTGCAACTACTGCCGTAAACGGCGATGGCGCTAACGGATTATTTTACGGAAACGCCTCGCTGCTGTTGAAACAACTTGTAGCGATCGGCGCAACATATGCATTCACAATTATAATGACGTATGCCATTATTAAAGCAATCAACTTCTTCCTCCCTGTCCGGGTAGATGAGCACGAGGAACATATGGGACTTGATATTTCGATGCATGGGGAGAAAGCTTATGAGTATACTGAGCGAGTGAACTAAAAAAGAGATGCAATCTATTAGTAATAGATTGCATCTCTTTTTTGCGCACCGGGCAACATACCCCACCTAGTATAACTGGAAATATATTAACGTTTTTTTGGATATATCAACGATTTTTCAAATATATCGATTGTTCCTTTCAATATATCAACGTTTCGACACAAGATATCGATTTACCAACAAATTCCGACATAACGAAATTGAAGAATACCCGCGTGTAACTTTACACATAAAAAAGACGACCGAAACCCAGTCGTCTTTTCCGTTTTATTTCGGAGCATTTCCTACATATTGCGTAATATCAACATTTAATGCCTGCGCTAAACGCATACCGTATTCTTGATCTGCACGGAAGAAGTTACAAACAGCTAGTAATTTCGTGCGTTCATTTACGTCTTTCAAGTCATTTGTTAAGTTTGCAATTAAGTTATCTTGCTCTTCTTTAGAGAATGAACGGTAACGCTCACCTGCTTGTTTGAAGTCATTCGGTTTGTCAATTTTTTCACGAGATACATAGCCTTCTACTTTCATAGTTGAATCGCGGTAAGCTGGGTCTTCAACTGGATTCTCTGCATGACGGCTCGGTTCGTAGTTGATTGTAGATGGGTTTTGATTCACTTGCATCGCACCATCACGTTGTTGATTATGAACAGCTGCGTATGGGCAGTTTACAGGAATTTGTAAGTAATTTGCACCAAGACGATAACGCTGTGTATCTGGGTAAGAGAATAAACGACCTTGCAATAATTTATCTTCCGATGGCTCAATACCATTTACAGTGGCACTTGGAGAGAACGCTACTTGTTCTACTTCTGCAAAGAAGTTTTTCGGATTACGATTTAACGTCATTGTCCCTACTTCAATTAACGGGAAGCGATCTTCTGGCCATACTTTCGTTGGATCTAGTGGATCAAAGTCTAAAGAATCCATTTCATCTAATTGCATAACTTGTACGTGTAAATCCCATTTCGGGTGATTTCCTTTTTCGATCGCGTCGAACAAGTCACGAGTAGCATGATTGAAGTCTTTCCCTTGTACCTCTTGCACTTCTTTCGCATTTAAGTTACGTACACCTTGCTGTGGTTTCCAGTGGTATTTAATATAAACAATTTTACCTTCTTCATTAATCCATTTAAATGAATGGACACCGAAACCTTCCATTTCACGATAACTTGCTGGTGTACCGTAATCAGAAAATACCCATGTCATCATATGTGTAGATTCTGGACTTAACGTCATGAAATCCCAGTAACGATCTGGCGTTTGAATATTCGTATCAGGTGCTGGTTTTAAAGAATGTACCATATCAGGGAATTTAATTGCATCACGAATGAAGAAAACTGGTAAATGATTACCTACGATATCGTAGTTTCCTTCTTCTGTATAAAATTTAACAGCGAACCCACGTGGGTCACGTGCTGTTTCAGGAGAACCTTGACCATGAATAACCGTTGAAAAACGAACAAATACAGGTGTTTCAGTTCCTTCATTTTGTAAAAATGCAGCTTTCGTATATTGCTTCATACTATTTTTCGTTACGAATACACCGTGAGCACCTGCACCACGTGCATGCACAACACGCTCCGGAATACGTTCACGATCAAAGTGTGCAAGTTTTTCTACTAAATGATAGTCTTCTAATAATACTGGTCCACGACGACCAGCTGTACGAGAATTTTGGTTGTCTCCAACTGGAGCACCTTGGTTTGTTGTTAAGCGATTATTTGGATTCATCTAGGGGGATCCTCCTCTTTCTTTCATAGTAATTATTATTTGTTTAAAATTATTATAAACTAATTATTATTCAAAACTAGATCTTTGTCAACTATTTCCTTCACTTTTTTGGAAACAATTTCAGCCAAACAGTCGATAAATGCAGATTGCGCATTCGGCATATTTGGTCTAAAATATTTGGCATTTAATTCATCCGTTACAACTTTACATTCATAATCGTTGTCATATAAAACTTCTAAATGCTCCGCTACAAAACCAACTGGGCAATATATGAAAGATTCGTACCCATGCTCTTCATATAAATCTTTCGTTAAATCTTGCACATCTGGACCAATCCACGGATCTGGAGTATTCCCAGCACTTTGCCAACCGATTGTATAGTTTTGAATATTTGCAGCTTCTGCAATTAAATCTGCCGTATGCTTTAGTTGTTCTACATATGGGTCTCCTGCTGCAATAATTTTTTCTGGCAAACTATGCGCTGAAAAAATTACGACTGCTTTCTCTTTATCATCAATTTCTGTAAACGTTTCTTTTATTTGGTCTGCCCAATACGAAATAAACTTCGGTTCATCATACCATTGTTCAATTGATTCAATAACAGGACCACCGATTTCTTTTGAAAGACGAATAGCACGGTCATTATACGCTTTAATGCTAAATGTAGAATAATGCGGCGCTAATACGATACTAATCGTTTGCTCAATCCCATCACGCTTCATTTCTTCTACAGCATCTTCTATAAACGGAGCAGTATGTTTTAAACCTAAGTAACAAGTAAATTCATACTCTGTAAATATATTATTCATTGAATCTGTTAATTTATGCGCCTGTTCTTTCGTAATTTTTGCAAGCGGCGAAATTCCACCAATCGCTTTATAGCGCCCAATTAAATCTTCAAGCGCTTCTTCTGATGGCTTACGCCCGTGACGGATATGTGTATAATACGCCTCTACATCGTCTAATGATTCTGGTGTTCCATACGCCATTACGAGTAAACCTATTTTTTTCTTTGTCATCTATATAACACCTCAATTTTATAAATGAGAATCTTTTTCAAGAACATTTGTTTCCAATTATAACAACTAATAATAAATACGTAAAGATAATTATTCTAAATAAAGATTTTTTCTAATATGATTCTGAATTTTATATGACAATTTATTTAATAAAAAGCGACTTACTTATAAAGTAAGTCGCTTTTCTCCTATTCTTTAATATTTACCCCATATTCTTTAAACCAAACGTGAATTTGTGCTAAATGAGCTAAAAGCTGTGGCCCAGTCATCAATTGACCAAACCATGGTGCTTGAAATGCACTGCCGCCAGACTGAATTAATCCGCTCAACTGCTCTTTATCAAACAGTTCGTGTAAAATTGAACCTTTATCCGTTAATAGATTTTGAAGCCATACTGTTACTGCTTTTGTATAGTGCGGATTGTGCGTTTTCGGATAAGGACTCTTCTTTCTATATAAGATGTCATGTGGAAGTACACCTTCTAACGCTTTACGTAATAGACCTTTTTCGCGGTTTTTATACATTTTCATTTCCCAAGGAATATTCCACGCATATTCGACAAGACGATGATCTGCAAATGGAACACGTACTTCTAAGCTCGCTCCCATACTCATGCGGTCTTTTCTGTCTAATAATGTTGTCATAAACCATACCATATTTAAATAAAATAATTGGCGTCTTTTTGCTTCTAGCGGACTTTCCCCCTCTAAAATAGGAACTTCTTGAATCGACTCTTCATAGCGCCTTTGTACATATTGTTGTAAATTTAATTTATTTCTCCATTCTTTTTTTAGAAGTTGTTCACGTGCCTCTGTAGAACGCATCCACGGAAATGCACTCGATTGTAAATCATCTTCTCTATAAAACCACGGATATCCACCAAATATTTCATCTGCACATTCTCCAGATAAGCCAACGACAAAATCTTGTTTAATTTCTCGGCAAAACCATAATAATGACGAATCGATATCTGCCATACCAGGCAAATCACGAACGAGTACTGCTTCAGTTAAATACTCTGCTAATTTTTCATTCGAAATGACGCAGCGATGATGGGTTGTTTGAAATGTCTCAGTCATTAAATTAATAAACGGAGCATCTGAATTTGGCTGGAATGCATTCGCTTTAAAGTATTTGTCATTATCTTCGTAATCAATAGAATACGTGTGTAATTGCCCTTTTCCCGATCTCTCATATTCTTTCGCTGCAATAGCTGTAATAGCGCTCGAATCTACACCACCCGATAAAAAAGTACATAGTGGTACATCAGAAACAAGCTGTCTTGTAATAGCATCTTGTAATAAAAAGCGCGTTTTCTCTACTGTTTCTTCAAAAGAGTCTTCATGTTTTTTACTTTCTACATTCCAATATCTCCATATACATAAACCGTTCTTTGAAAATGTCATCGCATGACCTGGACGTAATTCTTTTATACCAGCATAAATACCGTGGCCAGGCGTTCTTGACGGTCCGAGCCCGAATATTTCTGATAATCCTTCTAACGTTACTTCCGCCTTCACATCTGGATGCGACAATATCGCTTTTAACTCCGAACCAAATAGTAAGCGTCCGCTATCATATTTATAAAAAAGTGGCTTTACACCTAATCGATCTCTCGCAATAAATACTTGTTCTTTCTGTTCGTCCCATACTGCAAACGCATATATACCGTTTAAATGATCGACACATTCTTCTTTCCATTCAATATAAGAAGCTAATAATACTTCTGTATCAGAATGACCTTTGAACGTATATCCTCTTCTTAATAATTCCTTTCGAATGTCTTCTGTGTTATAAAGTTCACCGTTATAGCAAATGGCGTAATTCGTTTCATCTTTTAAACAAGTCATCGGCTGTTTACCGCCCTCAGGATCCACAACGATTAACCGCTTATGCCCAAATGCGACATTTCCTTTAATCCAAACTTTATTATCATCCGGCCCCCGTTTCGCTAACGTCTCAGCCATCTTCGTAACGACATCTCTTTCTCCTTCTAATGAGCGTTTATAATCCACCCATCCTGTAATCCCGCACATATAAATCATCCTTCCATCTTATTTCTTTTCTTGAACGTGCAGTAATCCCCACCCTAAGAGTGCGGATCAAAAAAATGAAAAACTTGACGATAACCTACTATCCACATATGGAATAGCATTTTCACTCAGTAAAACGTGTTTTATTGTATGCCCACCTATGTCTATATGTGTCTAGTTATAAAGAATGCACGAACTGTCTATAACAGGAATAACTACTTTTCATAAAGGAGAAATCGTGTATGATACAACGTAAACATATTTTATATAATCAGCCCCGTGCTCATACAGTCGGTAATGTAGAATATATAAACAATGAGTGGGTATTCTTTGATGATGAAAATGATGAAGCGTTTTTATTAGAAGATATTGCCGAAGATGGGTTTGAAATTTTGTATAATAACAATTGGCTACCAGCCCGTTTCTATGAACAAGATGTATTACAAATCGCCAACGAGCAACACCATTTGCAAAATGGTGAAATGATACGTATTCGAAAAAAGTTACTTCTTAGCTATAATGAATGGCTGGAGGAATTACCTGACTCTGTCTTCACATTATTAACCGAATCATTGCAATCACTTCACTACTCTTTATATGATTGCATGTATTGTCATAATTATTTATCTTTCTTACCGCAAGAGGAGTCACGCGAAGGAGTAAATATTCTTTTGTTTGATAACGAAGAAATGATCTGTACACTGCAGCACCATTTCGTCCGTCACACTACGTCAAATAAAAATATGTTCCGTTTTACGAAAGTAAATGGAGAAGAGTTGCATATCGATGCGACATAAAGTGAAACTTTAATCAGTGGGGAGCCCACTGATTATTAGCCTTCACCAATCTGATGTTTACGGGATAAAGTAAAAAACCACCTTATAATCTCCCAAGTCTTTGAGATTATAAGGTGGCTTTATTTTTTATTAGAATACTTTCCAGCCAATCGGTAATTTCAGCCCAAGGTAAAATACTGCTACTAGCGCAACAATAAATAAGCCCCAAACCGCCCCTGTTGGTTTGTTTTTGCTCATTTTCACAAGAACCATTTCCATTCCACCGATAACTAAAATACCAGCTAACATTTTCAAGCCATACCACATGTGCATGCTACCTGTTGCTGTCTTCACAATACTCATGTACAACATGAAGCCTGTCACAATAATAATGATATACATTAGGCGAAGCCCCATATGTACACCTTTCCCTTTTCTTCCTGCTGAATAAAGTGAATACGCAACGAAGAATAAAATTAAACCTAACGCCCATGCTGTAATATGCATATGTACCATCGTATCCCTTACCTCCTCTTTTCACACTTTTTCACTCTATATGATAACATGTTCATTTATTTTCAGGAAATGTTTCGCTTTTTTACATTTAAATGCTATAATATTTAGAGTATTTACAAACTTCTTGTAATAACAAAAGGGGGAACAATCATGATTCAAACTAAGGATATTATCGAACTTACAGACACATACGGAGCAAATAACTATCACCCACTTCCAATCGTTATTTCTAAAGCAGAAGGTGTTTGGGTAGAAGATCCTGAAGGAAACCGCTATATGGACTTATTAAGTGCATATTCTGCAGTAAACCAAGGTCATCGTCACCCGAAAATTATTAACGCTTTAATTGACCAAGCTAATCGTGTTACGTTAACTTCTCGTGCTTTCCATAGCGATCAATTAGGTCCTTGGTACGAAAAAGTTGCGAAACTAACTAATAAAGAAATGGTACTTCCAATGAATACAGGTGCTGAAGCTGTTGAAACTGCAATTAAAACAGTTCGTCGCTGGGCTTATGATGTGAAGAAAGTGGAAGCAAACCGTGCTGAAATCATCGTTTGTGAAGATAACTTCCACGGACGTACAATGGGTTCTGTTTCTATGTCTTCAAATGAAGAGTACAAGCGTGGATTCGGTCCAATGCTTCCTGGCATCGTTGTAATTCCTTACGGTGATTTAGAAGCATTAAAAGCCGCAATTACACCAAACACAGCAGCATTCATTTTAGAGCCAATTCAAGGTGAAGCAGGAATTAATATCCCACCAGCTGGTTACTTAAAAGAAGCTTTTGAAGTATGTAAAAAAGAAAACGTTTTATTTGTAGCAGATGAAATCCAAACTGGCTTAGGCCGTACTGGTAAAGTATTTGCTTGTGACTGGGACAATGTAACTCCTGACATGTACATACTTGGTAAAGCACTTGGCGGCGGTGTGTTCCCAATCTCTTGCGTAGCAGCAAACCGCGACATTTTAGGTGTATTTGAACCAGGTTCTCACGGTTCTACATTCGGTGGTAATCCACTTGCATGTGCTGTTTCTATCGCGGCTCTTGAAGTGTTAGAAGAAGAAAAATTAACAGAGCGTTCTCTTCAATTAGGTGAAAAATTAGTTGGGCAATTAAAAGAGATTGATAACCCAATGATCACTGAAGTTCGTGGTAAAGGTTTATTCATCGGTATCGAATTAAACGAGCCAGCTCGTCCTTACTGTGAACAACTAAAAGCAGCTGGTCTATTATGTAAAGAAACACACGAAAATGTAATTCGTATCGCACCACCTCTAGTAATCTCTGAAGAAGATTTAGAGTGGGCATTCCAAAAAATTAAAGCTGTATTATCGTAATGATAGAGAGGTTGTCCGACATGTTGGGACAACCTCTTTCTTTTTATATTCATTTATATTAAGATAAAATTGTAATTTTCTGTATTTTAAAATCGTAAAGGAGGTGCGACATGCTATTAAGATATGGTAAACATATTAACTATTTAGCTACAGCTTTTATTTTAGTTACATTCTTTGGTTTCCTACTTTCCACAACATGGCTTCATTACTCAACTCCTACTACACTCACCCTACTGAAAGCATCATTTTGGACTGCTGTTATTCTTACTATCATTGGTTTTGGACGAGAAAAAAGCGCACTTACGGTTATACTATTTGGCATTTGTACACTTGCATTCATTGGTCTTTACACTTTTGCCGTTATCGATTACCTCTATAACCCAAGGCCATAAAAAAAGAGCTATCTTTTAACAAGATAGCTCTTTTCTTTATTTCACTACATTTCGTAAAGTACCAATTCCTTCTACTGTAATGACCACTTCATCACCAGCATGTAAAAACTTCGGTGGTGTAAAACCTTTTCCGACACCAGCCGGCGTTCCTGTTGCGATAATATCACCTGGTTCTAAAGTCATTCCTTTACTTATCGTTGAAATAATTTCTTCTATTGAAAAAATCATTTTATTTGTGTTAGAAGTTTGCCTTACTTCTCCATTTACTACCGTTTCAATGTGTAATGCATTCGGCGCATTAACCACCGATTTATGAATTAAATACGGTCCCATCGGACAAAATGTATCGAAGCTTTTCCCAAGGAAAAACTGTTTATGTTTTCTTTGAATGTCTCGAGCTGTTACATCATTGATAATCGTATAACCAAAAACATGCTCAAGCGCTTTTTCTTTTTTTATTTGCTTCCCTCGCTTACCAATAATGATAGCTAATTCTCCTTCATAATCTAGTTCGTCCGTTGCATGAGGGTGACCATTAATTTGCTCATTTATGCCAATAACTGTTGTTGGCGCTTTCGTAAAGATCATTATATTTTCTGGAATAGACTCTACTCCGCCCATTTCTACCGCATGCTCACGATAGTTTTTTCCAACGCACAAAATATTCTTTCTTGGCCTTGGAATCGGCGCTAATATTTTCACCTCTGTTAACGGATAATACGCCGCTTCCCCGTTCTCTTTTGCCCAATTTACAATTTCACATACTTTCTCAAAGCATTCAGTCCCTCTTTCAATACACTCTAACATTGTAATAGGGATTGTAACCTTTTCCCCTTTTTGTCTTTGCGCTTCTCTTAAGTGTAATACCTTTTCTTCTTCTTCATCTACAATACCTACAAATACCTTTTCTTCTTTCTTCGCCGTTACAAAACGCAATATTTCCACTCTCCATCCTAAAACTCATACCCTTTAATTGTATTCGCATCCGCAAGAAAAAAACCTTCTCATGCACGCTAATTTTTACAATATTCTTCTCATCCCCTATTCGTTACCCCTTTATCATTTGGCATAAAATGTAGAAATTTTACTTTTTTTAGCGAATGCATTTCTTTTTTATGAAGTTTTTGTATAATATGTACTACATATATACTAAAAATTTCATTTAGAGATGGAGCCGATTTCAATGTTTGAGCAAGCGATTGAAAAAAAACGTGAAAAAATGATTTATTTTGCTGAACGCTATGGAATGACTTCTCAAAAAACAGTGGATTGTAGCCAAGAACTGGACAGGCTCTTAAATGTAATTTGTCATGTACATACGGATTTACACCCTAATCAAACGTTCAAAACACACACGCAATAATGCGTGTGTTTCTTTTATTTCAAAAAAATACACATTTTATTGGAAACGCCCATACAATAGTAGAAAAGAAAATTTTAAAAACGAAGGGTGTTTTGTATGCCAGCTATGGTCGGACATATTCGTATCGTCAATATTGGATCAAGTGGTATTTTTCATATTGGAGATGTATTTGCGATTAGGCCTATTAGTTACTCACGTGCTTTTGCCGGGGCCGGCTCTTTCAACGTTGGAGATAATGTTTCTGTCTACAATTATCAAAGTGCAACGACTGTCAACGATTCAGATGTAATCGATCAAGCGATAATTGGCTCAACTTAAAGGAGGCAATTGCATTGAATTTTTATGTAAACCAAAGTATCATCATCAACAGTATTAAAATTGATAGCATTACAACCTCTTCTGTGTTCCAAATTGGTACTGCCGGAAGTATTAAAGCCCTATCTAAATTTTCAAATACGGGCGGATTTACGGAACCGCTTCGCCCATTACAGGCAAAAGGACAAATTATTTCTATCAAACCATCAACTAGTTCTTCTTAAGACATCCTTGTCATAAATATATAGCAGGAATATTTTTACCCTCCCTATTGAAAAGGAGGTTTCACAAATGAATCAAGATATATATACTTACTTACACCAACTTCAACAAGCTCTTCAAACACAACAAGCAGCCATCCTAAATTTAGAAGATCAAGTGCGCCAACTCCAAGAAGAGCTTAACGAATTAAAAAATCGCCCCTCCTCTTCTGTAGGAAAAGTGGAATACAAATTCGATCAATTAAAAGTCGAAAATTTAAATGGTACTTTAAATATTGGTTTAAACCCATTTTCAGCAAAAGGACAACAAATTGAAGATTTTCAAGTGGATACAGAAACATTGAAGGTAAACCCTGAAACCGAAACAAACCCAGACTTTTATCAAGGTATCCTCCAAGAAATGCATCGATACTTAGATGAAGAAGCATATAATCGTATTCTCCATTTTGAACAAGAAGAGCGAACACCGCTTGATGAAATGTATCGACAAATGATGGTGGATGACATAAAAAAACAGATGGAGCATCGACTCCCTTATTATTTATCACAAGCGCAATCATATGAAGGTATTTCAACAGATCCAGATTATTTACGAGATATCATTATTCAGGCAATGAAACAAGATATTGACAAAGCCTTTCTCTCCTTTATTCAGCACATACCGGGAAATTTCCGAAAGGAGTAAGTATGTATGAACCTTAACGTTGTAAACCGTGAGTTAAAAGTCGGACAGATTAAAATGAACGGTGTATCGTCGTCCGCACTCTTTTTAATTGGAGATGCAAATCTCCTCATTCTATCTTCTATTCTCGATACACCATTTGAAACAGTTACAGAGGGTCCATTTGTACCATTAGTAACAGATGTCCCCCCTACTCCAGGTTAAGGAGACTGAAAAATTATGTTGCATCATGTGTCCATTGTCCAAAATGTTTCTATTATTTCTTTAGGGATTACTGCCGTATTTCAAGTTGGAGATGCAAACCAAATGGAATTAAAAAGTAGAGCTATTGCCGTCCACCGTGAAATTCCTTTTTATATACGGGGAGAAGGTCGCTTTGATGCTTTTGAAATCTTTACAGATGAACACATTACAATTCCAAAACGAACGACAGATGTAAAATTAAATATTGTAAATGAATGCCCTTTTATTGAAGTGAATAACGTTGAATTGCGGACACTTTTAAATTCTGGTTGCTTTCAAATTGGAAATGTTGATTATGGTTTTAATAACTCTCGTATTATACAAATCCGCCAATATATTACGGATGAACCTTCCGCACAATAATTCATATAGTAATTAAAAAGCTTAGTAAAGTAGGTGGATGGTATGCCTTCAGTTGTAGGAAATCTCGTCGTGCAAAACAGTAACGGCTCTTTCAACTTAGGAGATTTTTATAACGTATCTCCGAAAGAAAACACGAAAGCCTATAACGGATCTGGAGCTTCCAATGTTGGGTTTGTCGTGAATACGTTTAACGGTGTTAGTGCAACGAATACATTTGATTCTGATGTGGCAGATCAAGATCAGATTGGAACAGCGTAAAAAAAGTAGGAGATATTCTCCTACTTTTTTCTTTTATGTAATTCAAAATTATTAAAATGAAATTTTAATAAGCAAGAGCTTCACTTTCCACAAATAGTGGTATAAACACGTAAGTAGTGAAGAGGCACTATTTCATTTTATTTAAATGATAACCCACTCTCCTCCAAAGCCTTCCTAAGCTTCGGCAAAGACGCAGGTCCCATACCATGCAGTTTTAAAATTTCTTTTTCACTATATTTTGAGAGTTCTTCTACAGTTTGAATTCCACGGTGCTCTAATGCCCTTCTTGCTGGCGCTGAAAGAAGAGAGAGAAAACCTTCTTTTGGTTTTCTCTCTTTCTCACAGACTGGGCAAGTTGGACAATCGCTACTTTTATAGTACTCGTGTCCCTGTTCACAAGTTCTTAACGTTTTTTCCGTTACCATTTTCAAGCCCCTCTATTCTTCAATATTTACAACGTGATTCCCATCAAAGAAGTATAAACATTTCTCTTTTACAGGATGTTGTAAGCTTTTCTCCAGTGCTTTTGCATATAACGAAAGCTGCACTTTATATCGATCTTCTAAAATTGGTTTCGCTTGTTCGAATCCGCCTGGGAATTTCCCTTCAATCGTATCTGTTTTAAAGTCGATTAACGTAATGCCATCTTCCTCTTCAATCATGCAGTCGATAACCCCTTGGACAAGAATCGTTTCTTCACTCTTCCCTTGCCAATCTTGATATGCTTCTTCTGCTGCAAGCATCATCGTAAATGGTACTTCACGCTCAACACTTTTCGCCGCTAATACCCTTTTACCTAAGTCACTGTCAAAGAATGAAATTACTTTTTCAATCGCTATTTCTTCCGCCTGCTCGAATGTTAATAATTCCTTATTTACCATTCCAGCAATTTGCTCTTGAAGAACTTCAACCGTAATCGGCTTCTTCAAATCAACATGCTGCATAACGGCATGGACTGCTGTTCCGCGCTCTGCGTACGTTAACCCTTTTTTCTCCATAAAGCGCGGGCGTGTTTTAATTGGTGCACGTAGTTTTTTAATAAAGGCGTTATCGCTACCTTCTTCAGATTGATAATTTCTCTTTATTTCTGTAACAGATTGCTTCGCACGATGAGATGTCGCATCCTCATATCCGTACTTCCACATTAATCTGTCGTACACTTCTTCTTTCCGTTCACTTTGCAGGGGAACAGCCTTTTTCTCACGAAGCGCTTCTAACAATTCTTGTTTCTCTTCTTGAACTGGCTCTGGTGCAAGTAGTGTGTTACCGTCCACAACTTCTACTTTCCAGCTAGTGTCATATCCGTAAATTTCATCTGGAATACTTCCTTGTCCTAATTCAAGAAGCATTTCACTATCACGGTGTCTATATAATGAAGGTGCAATCCAGTCTAAATAACAAGACGCTCCGGCACGTATGTGATCTGGTAATAACCATTCACTATGTTCCCTCGCATCAAGCCATTTTTCCATTTCCTTATTTGCATCCTTAACTGTTCCGATTAAAATTAACTTCTCTTTCGCACGCGTCAATGCTACGTATAGTACGCGCATTTCTTCCGCAATTAATTCCATTTTCATTTTACGCTTAATCGCAAGCTGTGATAATGTTGTATATTTAATTCGTTTACGCGGATCGATAAATTGCGAACCGAAACCGAAATCTTTATGCAATAAGAAACGTTTCATTAAGTCTTGTGTATTAAAACGACGACCGAGTCCAGCTACAAATACGACCGGGAACTCTAGCCCTTTACTTTTATGAATCGTCATAATGCGAACAACGTCTTCTTGTTCACCGAGGGCCCTCGCCGTACCCATATCATCACCGCGTTCTAAAATACGTTCAATAAAACGTAAGAAGCGGAATAATCCTCTAAATGATGTTGCTTCATATTGTCTTGCGCGGTCATATAGTACGCTTAAGTTTGCCTGCCTTTGCTTTCCAGCTGGTAAACCGCCAACGAAGTCGTAATAACCTGTCTCACCGTACACTTTCCAAATTAAATCAGAAAGTGATTGTTGACGTGCAAATTCACGCCATCCTTGCAGTAAGTTATAAAACCACTCTAATTTATCATGAAGTTCTTGCTCCTCTTCAAGCGGTGCCCCTTTTAAGAATGAGCTCATTACTTCATAAAACGAGCCTTTCTTTCCATGAGCACGAAGCGTTGCAAGTTCTTCATCGCTCAATCCAACGATCGGGGAACGAAGTACAGCGGCAAGCGGAATATCTTGCATCGGATTATCAATAACGCGGAATACGTTCATCATAATATTTACTTCCGTCGCTTCAAAATAACCAGTCGCGAGGTCAGCGTATACTGGAATTCCTTGTAATTTTAACTCTTCCATAATTTGCGGGGCCCACGGCATGGAGCGAAGTAAAATAACGAAATCGCGGTATTGCACCGGACGCATACTATCATTTTTACGGTCATACACTTCATAACCGGAATCAACCATCGCTTTAATGCGCTGCGCCATAAGGCGAGCTTCAAGCTGTGCTTTTTCGACTTCTGCACCTTCTTCACCGTCTATTACTTCTTCTTCCGTTTGCTGAATACATAATAATTCTGCTGCTACATCTTCACCTTCTGGATAGGTAGCACCTAGCTTTAGTTCAGCGTCAGCATCGTAGTCAATTTCCCCAACTTCTTCGCCCATAATTTGTTTGAAAATAAAGTTCGTACCTGCTAGTACTTCATGACGACTACGGAAGTTTTTCGCTAAGTCAATCTTCATTCCGCCGCCTAATCCTTCTTGTGTGAAGCGTTTATACTTTCCTAGGAATAATCCTGGTTCTGCTAGTCGGAAACGATAGATCGACTGCTTCACGTCACCTACCATGAACAAGTTTCCTTCACTCTCAGAATCTTTCGTTACGAATTTAATAATGGATTCTTGTACGAAGTTCGTATCTTGATATTCATCGACTAATACTTCAGCAAATTTATTACGATATTGGAGCGCCACTGCTGACGGATTCATTTCACCATTTTCACTTTGTTCACTTAAAATTTGTAAACAGAAATGCTCTAAATCTGTGAAATCAACCATTCCTTTATCTCGCTTCATCGCTTGGAAACGCTCTGTAAATACTTTTACAAGTTGAACAAGCTTTTCTAATACTGGGTGCATATCTTGAAAATCTCGCAAGAAACTTTCAGGTTTGCGGCTAAATAACTCTTCTTGTAATTTCTTCACTTCATCTTTCGCTTTATTACGAAGAGAGTCTACTTGTTTTACAACATCTTCATTGTAATCACTTTTCTTAATACGCTTTAACGTTTGCCACGATACGTTTTGCATCGCTTCATACACACTTGTCCACGATTCACGAGCAGCTGATGATAGCGTTCCAAGTAATGCTACATCTGCTTGCAGGGTTTCAATGCGAGGCGCTGGACCGTCAGGAAGCATTGCGAGTTCAGTTGCCTTACGAATATGCTGTTCCGCTGTTTCAAGCTGGAATTTCACATCTTCTAATAAATAAGAAGCATATACTAAATCTTCAATTGCCTTTCCTTCTACGTCATATGCTTCTACTAATTTATCAAGCCATTTTTCCGGATTTGGATGCGCCCTTGATTCTGTATGAAGCGCTAAAATCATACGTTGCAAGTCATCATCACTACGGTCACTCGTATAACGATCAACAAGTTCAAAGAAGATTGTATTATCTTCGATTCCGTACTCTTCTTCTAATATGTCATCTAGCACTTCTTCTTTTAACAATTCATTTTCTGTTTGATTCGCAATACGGAAACGAGGATCAACATCAAGCATGTAGTAATATCCTCTAATTACTTGTAAACAAAATGAGTGAATTGTTGAAATGGAAGCTTTATTTAATAGGCTCAGCTGCTTTCTTACGTGTTGAGAACCTGGTTCATCAATTAATACCTTTTCTAACGCTTCCCCGATTCGGTTTTTCATCTCTTGCGCTGCTGCATTCGTAAATGTTACAACGAGCAGGCGGTCGACATCGACTGGATTCTCTTCATTAATAATCTTTTTAATAATACGTTCAACTAATACTGCTGTTTTACCTGACCCAGCTGCAGCCGCAACTAAAATATCACGCCCGTTCGCTACAACAGCTTTCCACTGGTCATCTGTCCATTGACTACCTTCTGGTTTTTTAGGCCAATTTTCTATCATTCTCCGCCAACCTCCTCTCTTATTTTCTCCATCGCTTCGCTATCTTTCATATCTTTTAACGATCGGAACTGATTATCTTCCAGTGACTCATCAAATTGACAAACAGACTTGAAGTTACAGAACGTACATGCTGCTTTATTTCCCATTTTATAAGGAGCAATATCGATAACACCTTCTGTAATATCTTTTCCGATATTTTCAAACGTATGGTGTACATATTTTTGCAGTACGTTAAACTCTTGCTCACTTGCAATACTTGAACGCGCACTAAAGCTACCGTCTTTTTTCAGGCCAGCAGAAATAATATCTGAGCTTCCTGTTGAAAGTTTGTTATCCATTAAACGAACAACGTCAGCATCTCCTAGTACGAGTCCTTTCATTTTAAATTTCTTTAAAATTTCTTTTTCAATTTCAGCTTCAGATGCGTCACCTTTCATCTCAACGATTGGGTTATGAATATGGAAATACAATACACCAGCTGGTGATGCTGCGTGGCCTTTTTTCATCCACGTCTGTGCATTCGAAGTAACGACATCTAAATACGTTAACATTTGAAGTGCTAATCCGTAATACACTTCCGTTAAATCTAACGCTTTTGAACTTGATTTATAATCAATAATACGTAAGAATGTCCCGTTTTCATCTTCTGCCTTATCAACACGGTCAATACGGCCGACTACTTCCATCTTCACACCATTTGGTAATGAGAATTCCATCGGCGGAAGTGATCCTGTACCACCCATACCGAACGGCACTTCTAAATCAACTGGTACGAATCCGCTTGACTTCGCATGTTCACGAAGAATGATTGACGTACGGAAAATGATTTGTTGTAGTTTTTGTTTTAAATAGAAATGACGGTTTGAACTTAATAAAATTTGTCGTTGTAATAACGGTGCGATTTCTTCTATTACTAAAACAGAAAGATGCTCACACTCTTTTATGGATAAATCCGCCCAAGTGCGGTTTTCACGCAATAACTTGTCCGCAATTTTCTTTAATGCCGCATGGAATAATTCGCCGATGTCTGGCGCATCAAGCTTGAAAATATCACGCTCTCTAAGCGATAAACCGTGCTGCGCAAAATGAGCGTATGCACAACGGTTAAATAGTTCCATACGAGAGACGCTTCCTTTAATTATATCTCCGTATAAATCTCTACTTACTGCTGTACTTAATTTCTTCGCACGATTTCGATAGAATAAACTTGATAAGACGCGGCTGCTTTTTTGTTTCCATTCATCTGAAGTTACGTAGAAATTATATACGTCCCACCAAAAGTCTAAATTCCCTTCAAATCCGTATCGCTTCCACGTTTGTAGTTGCTGCATAACGTAAGATAACGTTACTTCTGGCGTTGCTACGTATGAAATTTGTTCTGAACGTGATAAATCGTTTACATCATTCGTAATAAATGAATCTTTCACATTAGGGAACATTCTTTTTATTTTCTTAATAAAGCTAGACGCAAGTAACGTCTTTCCTTCTTCATCTGCAAGCGGGCATGAAATGTATAACTTCTCAGATGCTCTCGTTACCATTTGATACATAACGAACTGTTCTTCTAACAAAGTTTGTCTCGTCGTTGGCGCTAATTCAATCCCTGCTGCACCAAGAACTTCTCTTTCTTCATCAGAAAGCATACCTTCGTCCATAGGTGCTGCTGGAATAACACCCTCATTTACACCTATAATAAACGTTGCTTTCACGTCAGATAACCTGGAGTGATCAATATTAGCAATTAACACTTGGTCTAATGACGGCGGAATGTTAGCAAATTGAAGCGCCTCAAGACCAGTCGACATAACGTCAGTAAACATAGAAAGAGACATTTTCTCTTCCCCAAGCATCTCTACAAATGTATCAAGAAGGCTCATTACTTCTTCCCATACTTGTTCATGATCTGTCGCAAATAAGAAATCTCCACTTTCTTCTGCACGTATACGTAATTCTTCTAGTTTTTTCGGAACATCCAGTTCTTCTAAAAACAAGTAAACTGCTTCACACATTTGCATAACTGTTCCTGCACGCTTTAACCTTTTTTGCATGCGAATAACAGGTGTTCTTACAACGTCACGTAGCCTATTTATTTTCTCTTCCATTTCACGTTCACTGTCTGTAATCATCCCGTTCGTATCATCAAGAGAACGATAACGGCGATACATCCATGGATCTTCAGCAGTCCATCTCTTTCCTTGTACACCGTACGCTAAACAGTAATTTTCAAATTCATCCATTTCTTCACGCATCGCTTCTTTTCTTACGTCTAATGGATATAAAAGCTCTGTTTTCACGCAGCGGAACACCGCATCATAACGCCAATTCCCACTAATAATCTCGAGTGCAGAACGAATACATTCTACTAATGGGTGATGTGACATCGGGCGCTTTTCATCGATGAAGTGCGGGATATTATAATCTGTAAATAACGTTCGCATCACATCGTAATAACTTTCCCCATTACGAAGAAGCACTGCAATATCCCGGTAACGATATTTTTCGTCCGCAACAAGTTTACGAATTTCACGCGCAACACCTTCTACCTCCGCTCGTAAATTCGCAGCTGTACTAATCGTTACACTCGCTTCACCGTTAAATTTTTCATTCGGACGCGCTTCATAATGAGCTTCTAAATGCGCTAATGCCGGAGAATGAAAACGCGGCTGTTCCATAAGTGGAATTGTTTTTTCAATTTCTATTTTCTCTTCACGCGCTACTTGTTTTATTTTTTCATACGTTAACGTCGTTTCATAAAATAAATCGAGTTCATTTACTGGCTGCGCTAACGTTTTTTCATCTATCGTTAACGTGATCGTAACTCTCGCTCCGCAAATCATAAGCTGTCTTACAATCTCTAACTCTTGCGGGGAGAATGAATGAAATCCATCTATATAAATTTCCGCACCATTTACATATTCAGACTGCGGAAGCTTTTCCACTAGCAATTGCAGGTAGTCTTCTGAATCTAAATATTTTCCAATTAAAGCACGTTCAAAATCATCGTATAACAGCTGTAAATCATACACTTTATTCGCTAGTAACTTTTGTTCGGCACTGCTACTATGCGCATCTAATTGTTGCCACATTTCATATACGTTAGATGGCGTTACATTGTAACGTTTAAACTCTGCAATCATACTACCAAGATGTTCAAAGAAACCGTTTTGCTCCGCTGCTTTTTGGAACACCGATAATCCATCTTTACGAGACTCTACAATTTTACGGAGTAACATATGTACACCAGCTTCATCAATATGAAGACGACTCGCTCCGCCAACTTCTTGCAGTACCTTCCACGCTAATCGTGAAAAACTAAAAACTTGTGCCCGAATAGAACCTCTTACATCCTCACTTCCAATTAACGCCTGCTGCGTCTGGAATGTCATCTGTTCTGGCACAAGATATAATATTGTTTTCCCTCTCGGGCGTTGTTTTAACTCTTCTTGCACTTCGCGTAAACAAAGTGTACTTTTTCCACTTCCCGCTCTACCAATCACAAATCGAAGTGACATGTAACCCCACCTTTCACTTACATAACGAACGTTAGTTTGCTACTATAATTGTATTATAGGACACGAAAAAAGACAAACTGAGTTGTTTGCCTTTTTCTATACTTCTATCTATTATATCAACCTTTTGAAAAATTCGTTTGCACCTCTTGAATTGGCCAATATCGCAAATCAACTTTACCGACGACTGTATCAGCTTTTACAAAGCCAAAGTGTCTACTATCCCAGCTCCCGAGCCGGTTATCACCTACTACAAAAATAAACCCAGGTGGCACCAGTTTTTCTTTCGTTAACTCTTCTAATGTAAAGTCGCCTGTTAGTTGCCTTCCGTTTATCTCTTTCTTATACTTCTCTAAATACGGCTCATCAATAAATTGACCGTTTATATATAACTTATCCTGCTTATATTCAATATGATCTCCAGGTAAACCGATAATCCGCTTTACATAGTCCTCTTTTTTATTCGCATGAAATACCACAACGTCAAATCTGTTCAAGTCCCCAACTTGATAACTCACCTTATTTACAACTAGCATATTGCCATCTTGCAATGTCGGCATCATTGACTTCCCCTCTACAACATACGTTGAAAAGAAAAACGTTCGAAAAAATACAGCTAATAATACACCAATTAAAATTGTTCGTATCCACTCCATGCCTTCTTTTTTCAAAGTTTTCTTCATCTGCTTCTCCCCTTATCCTTTAATACTGAAGCTTTCCTTTACAAAGAAGACTATTCTTAATGTAGTTCTAACTTTACTTCGATTTTCTTACCGACATACCATAAAATAAAAATACCAATCGCTACAATAACTGATTTCACCGGATTATGAATAAATGACATTAAATCATGACCGATATACGTTAAAATAAAAATCATCACAAGTTTTCCGAATGCTAACGCTAGACCAAACTGTTTTACACTAATTCGGGATAAACCAGCGACAACATTTATGAGCGCTGACGGTGTAAACGGAAAACAAAATATAACAAAAATCGGTGCGAATCCTTTCCTTTCAATCCACCCCATTGCTTTTCGTACTCTCTCATGCTTATTTACAAACGAAAAGAAACGACTGCGACCAAAATGGCGGATGATGAAAAAGACAAGTAATGCACCCATTACTGATCCAAGCCATGAATAAAGAAAACCGAGCCAAAAGCCAAATGCAACAGCATTCGCCAGTACAAATACGATAAGCGGTAATGCTGGAATCAACGCCTCTATCATCGGTAAACCAATACCAAGAAGTGGTCCGAACGCTTTATAACTCTCAACAATATGATCCATATTTTCTGGTGAAAAATACTCTTTGATTGTCTGAAAATCCATTCTACACTTTACCCCTTTACTCTAAATACTATCCCTACTGTATCATTGCTTATATGAAAGAGGAAATGGTAGATACGACATATGGAGATGTATTTATTAAAGTTTCCATATCTTTCATAAGAATTCCTTCATTATTTAGCTATGATAATCTATCAATATTCGACAGGACGTGTCGTTCGTTTTGTTATTTAGATTGTTTTTTTGATTTTTTCGGTAAATGAAATTACAATGGTGATTTTCTAAATATAACAATTACAACTCGGTTTTTCTAATATATCGCCTTACCTACAAAGACTGATAAAGTGAAACTTTAATCAGTGGGGATTTTGTTGATACCCCGCTTAACTTCTTTGCTTTCGCTGAATTTTGAGGCGGGGTCTTACTGCCCACAAATAACAGGATAAACAAAAAAAGAATGGGGATTCCCCCATCCTTTCACACTTCGCCTTCCTTTACAAAATACACACTCTCATAAGCGGGTCTTAATGTTGATTCCTCTTTTTTATCAACCTCTTTAAAACAAGGATTCCCTTGTTTTTTCCTACGATCTTCATATTCAGTACGTAATTTTGCTGTACGATTTTGTTGATTTTCAAAACTAGTTTTTGATATCTCTAATTTCACAGCAAAGCCATTTATAAATCTAATAATAAGATTTCCATCTTTTAATTCTTTATTACTTTCAATATAAAAATGAGACAACCAAGCACACTCTTTTCTAGAGTAAGAATAGGTAGGGAAAAAATAAAGTTGATCTGCTGGACTAATCGCAATCGGTGCTTTATGTGTAATATGAGTTAACTCTTTCGTTCCTTCTTTTCTGCCTAAGAAACTAGAGCCATGCTTGCGGCAACTTCTTTCTATAATATCTAGAGGTTTTTGAAATACGAAAAAAGAATCATTCATTTCAACGACTCGCGTAACAATTTTCTTTTCACTTAGAATAACAGGAAGTAAGGCCATCGTATTTTTCGTTACAACATAATTTTCGACATAGCGTTCCACTTTACTTTCCATACTCCATTATCTCCTTTTTTCCATTTATATTAGCAGCTGCATATATAATTTTAGCATCTATGAAAAGGAAATAGCTTACAAGTTCCGCTTTTTTACAATTTTTTATCATTTATCAAACATTTGTTAAATAAAAAAATCACGATATAGTAATGTTTTAATTTTAAAGTTATAAAAACAGCATTTATACTACCTATAAATATTTATTATCCCTTCCTATTTTCACATCATGAAAACAATTAACTTTGCTATAATTAAAATGTAAATCCAATATATGGAGGGCCACTATGGAGGAAAAAGAGATCCAACCATCGATTCAAATGAAAAATAGTAGCGTCATTATCGTGAAAAACTCAGCTAGTATTATATTTGGTTTATTTTTCATTCTGCTATTCTTTGCTAAACCGTTTCGTAAATCAAGATGTCCAGAATGTAAAAAACGTGAGAAGAAAAAATTAGAGCAAGAACAATAAAAGGCCTTCCTTTATGGATTGCCTTTTTACATTTGTAGTATCATTTTATTTATTCTTCTCCCTAAAAAAACAACTATATTTTCTCCCAAGGTTCTCTACATCTTTTTTGATTTGTAATATGATCCTTATATAAAACATGAGAAAGAGTATTACTTGTTACCCGCTTTTAATTTTTATTAAACACTTCAAATTTGTACATCTTTATCCATCACTAACAATTCGTTAATTAGTTAACTTTGTAATATAAGTTTTGTATATAATGTCATTCAAAAACACAATATATATAAGTAGCTATTTATAATTACATTGCTTTTTATCGAATTCCAAAAAGGAGCTGTATACTATGGACAAAGAAAATCTATTAAGCCAGCAGGTTAATAGCATCCCCTCAGATGCTCTGAATACCCCTAGTAAGGAACAAGAACAACTGTTAGAAACATCATCTCAAAACGTACAAAATTCCAACAACAACACTAACAAAAAAGATGTTACTCAAGGTCTATCTGGAAAAGATTCCCCTATTTCAATAGAGAATACAAATTTATAGTTATTTACTATCATACGCAGCAAATGCTCTTGCTGAACTAATTCTTCTACAGAAACTAATACGCATTCCAGATAATTTTTCACCCGTTGTAACATAGAAAAAGAGATTTAGATATAAAAACAGGCTCTGAAAAAACTTTCCCCACAACAAAAAAGGATGGCATTAGCCATCCTTTTTTCCATCATCAACTATAAAATTATAGTTTGATTACGTTTTTAGCTTGAGGTCCACGGTTACCGTCTTCGATTTCGAAGCTAACTTTTTGACCTTCTTCTAAAGATTTGAAACCGTCAGTTTCGATTGCTGAGAAGTGTACGAATACGTCGTTTTCGCCTGGAACTTCGATGAAACCGAAACCTTTTTCGTTGTTAAACCATTTTACTTGTCCTGTTACTGCCATAATTATTTCCTCCTAAGAAAATACAAATTTTAAATTTTTTAGTCTTCCTGTCTAAAAAAAGAATCCACACATTATCAAATACGAAACATAAACTAGTTCTCACATACTTTTTCTCGTTCGTTTCCAGCACTTGATAACATATGGATTGCTTAATTTAACTATTCAACTGACATCATCATAGCACATTAAAATAAAATGTACAATCTTTTTCGAAAATAGAATTTCTAATTTTTAGTATTTCTTATAAAATATAATTATCTCTATTCTAAATAAGGAGGAGTTTATGGCCAATAAAATTCCTAGAAAAACATTAAAAAGAATTGAAGAGGATATTGAAAATAATAATCTTGGAAAAGCAAGGGATAGATTGCATGGCCTCATCTTTACATACCCAAATGAATTACATCTTCGAAAACAACTCGGAGATATTTATTATACATTACAATATCCAGAAATGGCTGGACGTTACTGGTATCTAGAGGAGCATAAAGTGAAACTTTAATCAGTGGGGGTTTTGTTCATTCCCCACTGATTATTAGTTGAACCAATCGGGCTTTTACGGGCAGTTGATCCCTCACCTAACTTCTTCGCTTTCGCTAAATTTTGAGGTGGGGGTCTTACTGCCCGTTAATGCGGGATAAAACAGACATTATGCATGAATCATGTTTATTATTTGAAAAATCAATGGGAAATAATCCTCATCATATTGCACGTGCTTTAAAGTTTAAAGGCGATTCTAACCATATAAAAGGTTTGTATAAAGATCAACCTTTATCTTCAGTGCAGAAGAAAGTAGCAGAGGAGTTAATTTATGAGTATAAAGAAACATGGCAAGATAAGCTAGTTCCTTTTGGCTGTCTAGCATTGCTTGCTTGCCTTCTCTTTTCTGCCGTTGTTGGTCTATTTACTATTTGGAATTGGATTTTTTAATCACAGGGGGAATTTTCACATGTCAAACTACGCTAAAGAAGAAAGGCTAACAGGGGGAAACGTCTCAAGCGTATATCGTTCTGAAAATACTGTTCGGCGAGAGTTAAAGCCAGGCAATGAAAAGATTCATAAGTTATTTCAACATTTAGAAAACAAAGAATTTCATTATGCTCCAAAGTTTTTAGGTGTAGATGAACAGGATAGAGAGATTTTATCCTTTATTGAAGGAGAAGCTGGCAATTATCCTTTAAAAGAATATATGCGATCTAATAATGTATTAAAAGAAATAGCAAAGATGCTTCGCCTTTACCATGATGCTGTAAGTGATTTTCTGTTATTAGATGATTGGAAACCGATGGATCACACTCCAAATAACATTGAGGTTTTATGTCACAATGATTTTGCCATATATAACATTATTTTTAATAATGAGAAGCCAGTAGGGATTATTGATTTCGATGTTGCTGCTCCTGGTCCAAGACTATGGGATATCGCTTATACACTTTATACTTGTGTGCCTTTAAGTAGAGTGTATTATACAGAATCCGGTGAAGCTGTTCATTATGACTCATCGCAACATGCAGATCGCATTAAAGAGAGAATGAATTTGTTCGTTCAGTCCTATGATAAAAATATGGATGAAGATTACTTAGGAATGGTGTTGCTTCGATTAGAAGGATTATGTACATATATGAAACGAAAAGCGCAAGAAGGCGACTTGAATTTCCAAAGAATGATTGATGAAGGACATCTAGAGCATTATGAGAAAGATATGAAGTTTATTCGTGATCATAGGGCTGAGTGGAGTTGATTTAGTAATAAAGAAAAGGAAGTATCGTTTTTTGCCGACAACTCAATCTCTCTTTTCGAATCGTTTAGAAAATAACAAGGGGCACCCTTCAAAAAGGTGCCCCTTCCTTTTATTTCGTAAACTGTGCTTCTTCCGTAGATCCTTTTAACGCTGTCGTTGATGAAGTTCCGCCCGTAATCACTTGTGCAACTTCATCAAAGTAACCTGTTCCTACTTCGCGTTGATGACGTGTTGCAGAGTAGCCATGTTTTTCAGCTGCGAATTCTGCTTGTTGTAGTTCAGAGTATGCTGCCATGCCGCGCTCTTTATAGCCACGTGCTAGTTCAAACATACCGTAATTTAATGAATGGAATCCAGCAAGTGTTACGAATTGGAACTTGTAACCGTAAGATGCGATTTCCTTTTGGAAGCTTGCAATTGTTTTTTCATCTAGTTTTTGTTTCCAGTTGAATGAAGGTGAGCAGTTATATGCAAGTAGCTTCCCTGGATGCTCCTTATGAATTGCGTCCGCAAATCGTTTTGCATCTTCTAAATTTGGTTCTGACGTTTCACACCAAACGAGGTCTGCGTACGGTGCATACGCTAAACCGCGCGCAATTGCTTGATCAAGACCTGCATTCGTACGGTAAAACCCTTCTGGTGTTCTTTCTCCTGTAATAAATGCTTTATCAACAGGATCGATATCGCTCGTAATTAAATCAGCTGCATCCGCATCTGTTCTTGCAACGATAATTGTCGGCACTCCCATTACATCTGCTGCAAGGCGTGCAGAAATTAAATTGCGTACTGCTGTTTGCGTTGGTAGTAGTACTTTTCCACCTAAATGGCCACATTTTTTCTCTGAAGATAATTGATCTTCAAAATGCACACCTGATGCACCTGCTTCAATCATACCTTT
Organism: Bacillus cereus group sp. BfR-BA-01441; assembly: GCF_022663075.1. Taxonomy (NCBI): domain Bacteria; kingdom Bacillati; phylum Bacillota; class Bacilli; order Caryophanales; family Bacillaceae; genus Bacillus; species Bacillus cereus group sp. BfR-BA-01441. Next base: position 2,729 of record NZ_JAKUEU010000057.1, on the reverse strand, counting down.
CATCAGTTCGAATACATTTAATTGCCCACCAAATCCAGCTTCTGCATCTGCTACAATCGGTACGAAATAGTCTGTATCATCGCTTCCTTCCATATGCTGAATTTGATCCGCACGTTGAAGCGTTTGATTAATTCGTTTTACTACAGCAGGTACGCTGTTCGCTGGATATAAACTTTGGTCTGGATACATATGTCCAGAAAGGTTTGCATCAGCTGCTACTTGCCAACCACTTAAGTAAATCGCTTTTAACCCAGCTTTTACTTGTTGCATCGCTTGGTTTCCTGTTAATGCGCCAAGTGCGTTAATATAGTCTTCTGTATGAAGCGATGTCCAAAGCTTCTCAGCACCGCGACGCGCTAACGTATGTTCAATATCAATTGACCCGCGCAGGCGAATTACATCTTCTGCCGAATATGGACGTGTGATCCCTTTCCAACGCTCATCTAATTCCCAGCTTTCTTGTAACTTCTCGATTCTTTCGTTTTTCATTTGTTCCATCCCCTTTTCATTTTTTATAAAATTTCATAACCCGGTAATGTTAAAAATGGTACGAATTCATCATTTCGAACGAGATCTGTAAACAACGTTGTCGCCTCTTGGAATCTCCCTTTCTTAAAGGCTTCCTTACCAATCTCTCTTTCTATTTTTGCTAATTCTTCTTCTTTTAGCTCTTCCATTAATTCAAGCGTAATATTACGACCATCATTTAGTTTTCCACCTTCATGACGAATCCATTGCCATACTTGTGCTCTTGAAATTTCAGCTGTTGCCGCATCTTCCATTAAGTTATAAATGGGTGCTGCTCCCCGTCCGCTTAACCAAGATGCAATATATTGAATACCTACGCTAATATTCATGCGAAGGCCCTCTTCTGTAATCGTTCCCACCGGTACCTCTAGTAAATCGTTTTCTGTTACACATATTTCTTCACGTTTTCTAAAAATTTGATTTGGTGTTTTCATAATGTGATTAAACACTTCCATTGCAACCGGTACAAGTCCAGGGTGGGCAACCCAAGTCCCGTCATGACCGTCTAAAGCTTCGCGTTCCTTATCAGCACGCACTTTTTCAAAAGCTGCTTCATTTGCTTCTGGATTATTTTTAATCGGAATTTGTGCCGCCATTCCTCCAATTGCTGGTGCATTACGGCGGTGACATGTTTGAATTACTTTCAAAGAATACGAACGCATAAATGGCGCCGTCATCGTGACTTGTGCTCTATCTGGTAGTAAGAATTTATTATGATTACGGAAACTCTTTAAAAAGCTAAAAATATAATCCCATCTTCCGCAATTTAAGCCAGCAGAATGATCTTTTAGCTCATATAAAATTTCATCCATTTCAAACGAAGCGTGAATCGTTTCTAGTAACACAGTTGCTTTAATCGTTCCGTTTGGAATGCCGATATATTTTTGAGCAAATACGAATACATCATTCCATAATCTCGCTTCTAAATAACTTTCCATTTTCGGTAAGTAAAAATATGGGCCGCTCCCTTTTGCTAAAAGAGCTTTCGCATTATGGAAAAAATACAAGCCGAAATCTACTAAACTACCCGACATATTTTTCCCATCAACTTGCATATGCTTTTCCTCTAAATGCCATCCTCTTGGACGTACAATGAGTACAGCTGTTTTCTCATTTAATCTATATTCTTTCCCTTTATCATTTTCATGTGAAATCGTTCCCTTTACTGCATCTCGTAAATTGATTTGCCCTTCAACTGCGTTTTCCCAAGTTGGTGCATTCGAATCTTCAAAATCCGCCATAAAAAGATGCGCGCCTGAATTTAAAGCGTTAATGACCATCTTTCTATCTACCGGTCCAGTAATCTCTACGCGGCGATCCTCTAAGTCTTTTGGCAGCTTGGCAATTGTCCAATCCGCTTCACGTATGTGTTTTGTTTCTTCTAGAAACTTCGGAAACTCCCCTGCATCAATTCTCTTTTGTTTTTCTACACGTTTTTGTAAAAGTTCTATGCGGCGCTCATTAAAATTCTCATGTAGTTCCTTCAAAAAACTAAGCACCTCAGGTGTCAATATTTCGTTGTACGCTGGTAACATTTCTCCAACGAGTGTAACCCGTGAAGTTTGCGTCGACATATTAGCATCCCCTTCTTAAACTGTTTTATAACAGATTTGATTTCATGTTTTATATTATATAACAAATCTTCAGAAAAGGAAGTTTTTTTTGAAAATTCATTTCATTTTTTTCAAAACGCCATTCTTTCGCGCTTTATTTCATACAAAAAAGGCCGCTGTTATACAACAACGACCTTTTTGTATTATTTTTAAATTTCACTTTGACTAGTTAAACTTTATTACTGCCCTTGTTCCATATCATGCAATATTGCTCTATGTAAAAACTGTGCGTATTGTTCTCTCGTTACCTTCATAGACGGACCGAATTTACCTTCTCCGATTCCCATTGTAATACCATTTGTTTGTACTGCACTAATTGCATTCGTTGCCCATGAATTTGCTGAAACATCATTAAAGTTATGAGATCCCTTTGCCTGTAAGTCAAAAGCATTCGTAAGAACTTGTGCCATTTCCGCACGCGTTAACGTCGCCTTCGGTCTAAAGTTTCCATTCTCGTCTCCCTGGAAAATTCCCATTTCCGTTAAAGCCAATATCTCCTCGATAAAGCTTGTTGAATTTTCATCAATATCTCCATATGGGTTTTCATATTCATCTTGTTCTTCCATATCAAACACACGGTAAATTAAA
>NZ_JAKUEU010000056.1:0-34917 GCF_022663075.1 Bacillus cereus group sp. BfR-BA-01441 | reverse complement strand
TTTACCGTTTTTAAAGTCTTCGATAGATTGCTCATTATTATCAAGAATTTCTGTTACAACTTTACGAAGTGTACCCTCGTCAGAAATTTGAACAAGACCTTTCGCTTTAACGATTTCTTCTGGGTCTCCACCTTTTTCAATTAATTCATTAAATACTTTCTTCGCGATTTTAGAAGAAATTGTACCTTTTTCAATTAATTGAACCATTTTAGATAAACCAGCAGGCGTTAATGCAACGTCTTTTAATTCTTTTTGTTGTTTGTTTAAGTATGCAAGTACTTCACCCATTAACCAGTTCGATGTTAATTTCGCATCAGCACCGTCTGCAACAGTTGCTTCAAAGAAATCAGACATCTCTTTCGTTAATGTTAACACGTGTGCATCATAAGCTGGTAAGCCTAGTTCTGCAACGTAGCGAGCTTTACGTGCATCTGGAAGTTCTGGAATAGAAGCTCGAACTGCTTCTTTCCACTCATCATCAATGTAAAGTTCAACTAAATCTGGCTCCGGGAAGTAACGGTAATCGTCAGATCCTTCTTTCACACGCATTAAGATTGTTTTCTTCGTTGCTTCATCATAACGACGTGTTTCTTGTTGGATGATACCACCAGATAACAGTTCTTTTTCTTGGCGCACTTGCTCGTGCTCAAGACCTTTTTGTACGTAAGTGAATGAGTTTAAGTTTTTCAGTTCCGCTTTTGTACCGAACTTCTCTTGTCCAACTGGACGAAGAGAAATGTTCGCATCACAACGTAAGGAACCTTCTTCCATCTTACAATCAGATACACCAGTGTATTGAATGATTGATTTTAACTTCTCTAAGTATGCATATGCTTCTTCTGGCGTACGCATATCTGGCTCAGATACGATCTCGATTAAAGGCATACCTTGACGGTTGTAGTCTACTAATGAACCATCAGCTGTATGCGTTGATTTACCAGCATCTTCTTCTAAATGAAGACGTGTAATACCGATACGTTTCTTTTTACCGTCTACTTCGATTTCAATCCAACCATTTTCACCAATTGGCTTATCAAATTGAGAGATTTGGTAAGCTTTCGGGTTATCTGGATAGAAATAGTTTTTACGGTCAAACTTCGTTTCCGTTGCGATTTCACAGTTTAATGCCATTGCAGCTTTCATCGCAAAGTTAACTGCTTCTTTATTTAAAGTAGGAAGTACCCCTGGGTATCCTAAGTCAATTACACTTGTTTGTGTATTTGGCTCCGCTCCGAATTCTGTTGGACTCGCAGAGAAAATTTTCGAATTTGTTTTTAACTCAACGTGAACCTCTAAACCAATAATTGTTTCTAAATTCATCTATGCTCGCCTCCTTACAGACTTGCTTTTTTTGTATGATAGTCTGTTGCTTGCTCAAACGCATGTGCAACGCGGTAAATTGTCGCTTCATCGAAGTGTTTACCAATGATTTGTAGACCAAGTGGCATGTTGTTAGCACCGAATCCACATGGAACTGAAATCGCTGGAACACCCGCTAAGTTTACTGGGATTGTTAAAATGTCATTTGCATACATTGTCATTGGATCGTCAACTTTTTCTCCCACTTTAAATGCCGGAGTTGGTGTTGTTGGTCCAATAATAACATCATAGTTAGCAAATACATTTTCAAAGTCGTTCTTAATTAATGTACGTACTTGTTGTGCTTTTTTGTAATATGCATCATAGTAACCAGAGCTAAGAGCAAATGTACCAAGCATAATACGACGTTTAACTTCATCACCGAAACCTTCACTACGTGTGTTTTTGTAAAGATCTAATAAGTTATTTACATTATCAGAACGAACACCGTAACGCACGCCATCAAAGCGTGAAAGGTTAGCAGATGCTTCAGAAGAAGATAGTAAGTAATACGTTGCTAGAGCGTATTTAGAGTGTGGAAGAGATACTTCCTCCCAAGTTGCGCCCATACCTTCTAATACTTTTAAAGCAGCTAGTACTGACTCACGAGCTTCTTCGCCAACACCTTCGCCTAAGTATTCTTTCGGTACAGCAATGCGTAAACCTTTAACATCGCCTGTTAAACCAGCTAAATAGTTTCCAACTTCAACGTTTGCAGAAGTTGCATCCATGCGGTCAATACCTGAAATAGCTTGTAATAAGTATGCATTGTCTTCTACTGTACGTGTAATCGGTCCGATTTGGTCAAGTGAAGATGCGAATGCTACTAATCCGTAACGAGATACGCGTCCGTAAGTTGGTTTTAAACCTACAACACCGCAATATGCAGCTGGCTGACGGATAGAACCACCCGTATCAGAACCTAGAGAGAATAGTACTTCTCCTGCTGCTACAGCTGCTGCAGAACCACCACTAGATCCGCCTGGAACGTAATCTAAGTTCCATGGGTTTTTCGTAGCGTAGAATCCTGAGTTTTCATTTGAAGAACCCATTGCGAACTCGTCCATGTTTAATTTACCGATTGTAATTGTGTCAGCAGCTTTTAGCTTTTGCACAACTGTCGCATCATAAATTGGATCGAAGTTTGCTAATATTTTGCTTGCACAAGTTGTACGAAGACCGTTAGTTACAATGTTATCTTTTACACCAATTGGCATACCGAATAATAAACCATTATCTTCAGCGCCGATTTTTGCATCTAATTCTTTCGCTTTTGCGCGTGCATTTTCTTCATCTAATGTAAGAAAGGCTTTTACGTTATCTTCAACATCCGCAATACGTTTGTAAGATTCTTCTACTAAATCCGTAACGGAAATTTCTTTGTTGTTTAACTTCTTATGTAACTCTGATACTGAATGATCGAATAATGACATCGAAATTCCCCTCCTCTATTCTAATACTGCTGGAACACGGATTTGATTATCTTTGTGATCCGGTGCATTTTTTAATACTTCTTCAACTGGTAAACCTTTTTCTGGTACATCTTCACGCATAACATTTTTCATAGTTAATACATGAGTTGTTGGTTTTACATCTGTTGTATCTAATTCATTTAACTGTTCTGCAAATGTAACAATTGCATCTAGTTGTTTTTGAAATTTTTCTGCTTCTTGATCAGTAATTGCAAGACGTGCTAAATGTGCTACGTGCTTTACATTCTCAACGGAAATTCTTGACACGGCTAGGCCACCTCCATAATATATCGTTCAATCTACAATACTATTGATGATACCAAATTTTCAGTACTTCAAGCAAGTCAACACAGAGTACTTACGCCATTTTTACATAAAAAAAGAAAGGCAAATGCCTTTCTTTACAATTTACTCTTTATCTAACGGTTTATTTTTTGGAAATCTCTCGTTATCTTCTTCATTATCACGAATTGTTTTTTGTAATACAAAACAAGACATCGTTAAAAATAATGTTCCAATTAAATAGTATCCTTTTACACTAAGCGTTTCATCTAACGTATAAATCCCAATTAGCATACCTGAAAGCGCACAAACAAATGAAGTCCATGCTAAAAATGTGAACGCTTGCGTATTACGTCTTCTCATCGTTCTCCCCCTCGTTAGCTGTATACCCATTATAGATAAGTATATTTACCATGATGGATTTTTATGTAAATTCTAGTTTTATATTTATAAATCTATCATAAAAGAATACTATTTTAAAGGAAGTTTTCTGTCTAATCTGAAAAAATAATTAAAATCATTGACAATTTTTTCTATTCTACATAAAATAAAAATAAATATTACGAACCTCGAAATATACGGGAGTGGAATTAATTGTTGCAATATGAACATTTTTTAGACTTACTGCTAGATAACGCCAAGAAACTTTTCTATCCTGAAGAATGGGTAAGCCTAGATTTAACACTTTCTAAAACAGAAGTATTTTGTTTACTTTGGATGGAACGAAATACAGATATTACAATGACGAAAATTGCTGACCTTCTTGATATACCGATGAGTACAACGACGGGCGTTGTAAATCGCCTTGTAAAAAAGGGATATATTGAGCGCTACCGTGATGAAAATGACCGACGTATTGTATTAATTCGGTTAACAGAAAACGGCGTAATGCTCGTTCAAGAAGTAAAACAAAATGCAGCCCACTACTTTAGCTTAGTGACAGAAGCATTGTCAGAAGAAGAAAAAGCATTCTTACTACAAATCTTCCAAAAGATTATGAATCACATTGCTACGTCACAGCAAAAAACAGAAGAAAAAGTTTCTACACCTAAAATGAAAAACATTCCGATTGAATAAAACCCTATCTGGGTTTTTATTCAATCATTTACTTCGACACTCGTAATATTCGATATTCGAAACAAAGGAGATATGAATGATGAGAATTATTTTGTATACAGGTAAAGGCGGCGTAGGAAAAACTAGCATTTCAGCAGCAACAGCAATTCAAAGCGCAAAACAAGGATTAAAAACTTTAGTCATGAGTACAGATCCCGCTCATAGTTTAGGAGATTCATTTGGTATAAAGCTATCTTCTGAGCCATTAGAAATTCGTGAAAATTTGTGGGCACAAGAAATTAATACGATTTATGAGATGGAAAAAGGATGGGGAAAATTACAGAAATATATTACACTACTCTTCACTTCCAAAGCAGCCGATGATATTACAACAGAAGAATTAACGATGTTTCCTGGTATGGAAGATTTAATTAGCTTACTTCGCGTACTCGATTATTATAAACAAAACACATATGATGTTATCATTATTGATTGTGCTCCAACAGGAGAAACATTAGCAATGCTAAGCTTTCCAGACATGCTCGGCTGGTGGATGGAAAAATTGTTTCCTATTAAAAGAAAAGTTTTAAAAGTCGTTCGTCCTGTAGCTCAATCACTCCTTGGTGTCCCTCTTCCAACCGATGATATTATGGACGAATTAACAAATACACTTGAACAGCTCGGAGAAATGAGAGATATTTTATCAAACCGAGAAGTAACAAGTATCCGCATCGTTGTAAATCCTGAAAAAATGGTCATTAAAGAAGCTCAGCGTAGCTTTACTTATTTAAATTTATACGATTATAACGTAGATGCCATTATGATTAATCGCGTCATCCCTAACACCGTCACCGATCCTTATTTTCAAGCATGGAAAGATACGCAAAAGAAATATAAAACATTAATTCAAAATAGTTTTGATCCACTTCCTATTTACGAAGCTCCAATGTTTGAACAAGAAGTTGTTGGTTTACCCATGTTAGAGCGTGTAGGAGATGCTTTATTTAAAACTGATCATTGTCCTACTGAAGTGAAATTTAACGGCCGCACACAATATGTAAGAAAAGATGGCGATGATTATATTTTCATTCTTTCTATTCCCTTCTCAAACAAAAGTGAACTTTCATTAAATCAAAAAGGTGATGAGCTAATTATTCGAGCTGGCTCTGTGAAACGAAATATTACATTGCCAAAAACGTTAACACACCTTTCTATTCAAGGGGCAAAATTTGAAGAAGATATACTAAACATTCGGTTTGGAGGTGTAGTGCATGCATGAGGAACTACTACGAAGGGTAATTCGTACAAAAGTAAAAGTCGGGATGCATATATTAGATGAGCTACCTAATCTAATCCAATCCAGCAATCAGCTAAGCAAATATTAAATATTTTGCAAGAGGAGCTAACTGCTTATCCGAAAGAACGAGATCATCATGAAGTTAATTTAAAAAATATCATAATTGAATAACTATCTCTGTATAGAGGGCCTTTTTTAGGCTTTCTATACTTTATTGGAGTGATGTAAGTTGATGAAAAAGCATTCCACTACTATACTCTGGATCATTCCCTTATTATTTTTCATTCATAACCTTGAAGAAGCTTTCCAAATGCCACAATATCTTGCTAATCAATTTTCAATCCGTCTTATAACTAGCCAACAATTTTTCATTGCCATTTCCGTATTAACAATCTTTGTATTACTTATCGTCTTTCTATATCAACTTAACTTCTTGTCTTCTATATGCTGGATTATTTTTATACAAGGGGCCATCTTCTTTAACTCTGTTCAACATATTATTTTGTTTTTCATTTATCGCTCCTATAACCCCGGCGTAATATCAGCATTTTTCATTACTCTCTTTTCTATTTTCTTTTTTTTATCCAAAAAACACTTAATTCATCAAAAGCAATTCGTAATTACACTCCTTTTCAGCTTATTTTCTTATCCCATTATAATTTGGATTACCTTACTGTTCGCTAGCTATTTTCATTCATAAAAAAAGACCAGGAAAACTCCTGGTCCATTACTCTACTTAACAAACATTGGATTCTACGTTATACAAAATTGGAAGGTACAGAATTAGGGTTTGTTTGTTAAGTTTATATGTTGAACGAACTAACAGCGGAGGGGTTCCTTCTGTTAGTCCATTAAACCCAATCATTATTTTACGATTTTTTCAAGCTCCTCAAGTGAAAGATCTATTGAAATTGAACCATCATTTGTTTCTTTCTTAATTGCATCTGTTACTTCTTTTGAATGGTATAATTCAATTACTTTTTTCAGTGTTGGATCATCTTTATCTTTCGTACGAGCTGCGAAAATATTAATATAAGGCTTCGCATTTTCATTCTTTGGATCTTCTAAGAAAATAGGATCCTTCGCTGGATCTAATCCAGCTTGACCAGCAACACCGTTATTAATAACTGATGCCGCTACATCTTTTAACACACGAGGTGTTTGCTGTGCGATAACCGGTGTAATTTTTAATTTCTTCGGATTTTCAGCAATACCACTTGGATCTCCAAATAGACCAAAATCCTTTTTCAGCTTTAATAATCCAGCTGCATCAAGAAGTTTTAATGCACGTGCTTGGTTCGTTGGATCGTTTGGAATTGCAATTTCTGAACCATCTGGGATTTCATTTGATTTCTTATATTTTTCAGAGTATAAACCCATTGGTGCAATTTGTGTTGTACCAACAGCTGTAATATCTAACTTATGTTCCTTTTTAAATTGCTCTAAGAACGCAATATGCTGGAATGAGTTTAGTTCAATATCTCCATCAGCTAACGCTTTATTTGGCGTTGTGTAATCGGAGAACTCCACCAGTTTAATCTTAATCCCTTCTTTTTCAGCTTTTTTCTTCAAAATTTCCCAAGCGTCTCCATCCGTTCCAGTTACACCGACGCGAACTACTTTTTCTTTCGCTCCTGCACCCGTGTCTCCACTTGAGCAGCCGCTTAATGCTGAGACTCCTACAATCGCTGATAATGCAAATGCTAAAATTTTCTTCATTCTCTTTTCCTCTCTTCCTTTTTATGATCTGCGTAACAAGACTTTCGCAAAGTAATTCCCTAAATTTTGAGCTATCTGTACGAGAATAATAAGTAACACGACCGTTACGAACATAACTGATGTATCAAAACGTTGATAACCATATGTCATTGCTAAATCACCAAGACCGCCACCACCGACAAGCCCAGCAACTGCAGAAAATTCAATTAAACCAACTGTCATAAATGTGACACCTAAGATTAATGGTGCTAACGCTTCTGGTACAAGGATTTCAAAAACAATTCTAATTGGCGAGGCGCCCATTGCTTGCGCTGCTTCAATTACTCCTTTCGGAACGGAAACAAGGTTTGTTTCAACCATTCTAGCAATACCAATTGATGCGACTAACGTCATCGGGAAAATTGCTGCTGCTGTTCCAATCGTCGTTCCGATAACACTTCTCGTTAGTGGACTTAACGCTACTAAAAAGATAATGAATGGTACCGGACGAATTGTATTAATTATGATGTTAAGAATAGAAAAGACCCATTTATTTTCTAAAAAGTTTCCTTTTCTCGTTACATATAAAAGTAAACCTAGCGGTATACCAAGAATTGTAGCAAATATAAGGGTTACAATTACCATTAAGAGGGTATCCCCCGTCGCATCTAGTATGCGCGGCCAAAATATACTCCAATCAACTCGCATGAGCTTCTACCTCCTTCAGCTGCACTTGCAGTCTTAGATGTTGTAATGCTTTTTGAATTTCCCTCTGCTCACCTTGCAACTCTACAAGAAGATTTCCAAATAGCACATTTTGAAGTTCAATAATATTTCCGTACAGTACATTTACATCGACGTTATAGTTTTTTGCGATATATGATAGTACCGGCTGTCCTGTCTCCTCACCAGTAAATGTTAGACGATAAATTTGACCACCATTTTGAATTTTCGCTAGAACACTTTCCGGTAAATGATCATTAATGACAGAACGTACAAAGTTTTGAGTCGTCTTTGTTTTTGGTTGCGTGAAAACATCAAACAGTTTTCCTTCTTCAATAACTTTTCCCTTCTCCATTACAGCTACACGGTGACAAATTTCTTTCACAACATGCATTTCATGTGTAATAAGAAGAATTGTTAAATTGTATTCTCTATTTACTTTCTTTAATAAGTTTAGAATTTCTGTCGTTGTTTCTGGATCTAAGGCTGATGTTGCCTCATCACATATAAGAATATCTGGCGATGTCGCAAGTGCTCTAGCAATGCCCACACGCTGCTTTTGTCCACCTGATAGCTGCTCTGGGTAATAGTTTGCTTTATCTTCTAACCCTACAAACTTCAGCAGTTCATTTACTCTTTCTTTTATCTCATTCTTTGGTACTTTCGCTAACTTTAATGGATAAGCAATATTTCCAAATACTGTTCTTGAATTAAATAAATTAAAACTTTGGAAAATCATTCCAATTCTTTGTCTCAGTTTACGTAATTCTTTCGTCGATAATGATGTAATATCTTTATCATCTATTGAAATCGTTCCTGCCGTCGGTCTCTCTAACATATTTACTAAGCGTAATAACGTACTCTTTCCAGCGCCACTAAAACCAATAATGCCAAAAATTTCGCCTTTCTCAACTGATAATGTTACATCCTCCACCGCATGAACAGATTGCCCAGCTGATTCATACACTTTACTTACATTGTTAAAAGAAATCATTTTTTCCCCTCCTATATGCTGTAAAAACTTGAAGTAGAGCTTTCGAGGTAAAATAAAAAGTGCTCTCCTTCTTATCAACCATAAAGATAAGAAGGAGAGCACTTATATGTACTCGTTCACATCTTCTCATCTTCCAAGCCTTTATATGGCTTGCTGGAGTTAGCACGGTATTAAAAAAACCCGTTGCTGAGGTATCGTAGGGCCAGTCCCTCCACCTCTCTGGATAAGAATGTATCGATTTAATTGTCGTTTAATTAATTCTCATTATAGAACTCAGAATAATAAGAGTCAATACATTTTTTAGAAAAATATTAATTATTCCTTTATTAAAATTTTCAGATGAAAATTCATGAGAAAATAGTAACTTTCAAGGTTATTTAAAATTCTTCTTCCTCATATTTTTAAACAGGAGAATCTTCTCTACGAATTGAATAAATTTATTTGAATATGAAACTCGGAGGAAGATAAATATATGAAAACAGCTCTTTTACTCATCGATATTCAAAACGATTATTTTCCAAATGGAAAGATGGAATTGCGTAATCCAGTAGAAGCAAGCGAATATGCTAATCAGCTATTACAACACTTTAGAACAAACAGCGAACCTATTTTTCATATCCAACACGTAGCTATAAAAGATGACGCTACTTTTTTCCTACCTAATACAGAAGGTGTACATATTCACGAAAGCGTACGTCCACTTAGAGAAGAAACAGTTATAGTCAAACATTATCCAAATAGCTTCCGAGAAACTAATCTTCTAGAGCAATTAAAACGTTTAAATATTGAACATGTCGTTGTATGTGGGATGATGACTCATATGTGTATCGATGCTACAGTAAGGGCTGCATTCGATTTTGGCTTTCAATGTACCGTTATACATGATGCTTGTGCTACAAAAGACCTGTCTTTTAAGAACGCTACTATACCAGCTGTTTACATTCACAATACAATTTTAGCTAGTTTAAATGGCGTATATGCAAATGTAATAAGCACGCAAGAATTTTTAGCTACATAAAAAAACACTCCTTTCAGTGAGCAAAACCGAAAGGAGTGTTCCTTGTCGAACCATAGATTTTCTTTCAAATTGTATTATACAGGAAATTCTCAAAATGAATACTAAAAAATATGACTAATAAGTCAACTTTTCTCATCATTTTATTTCTGTTCACATGTTTATCCCGCTATTAATAGGTTTTAGCTCATTCCCTTCGAACGATGGTAATATATAGGATTTCAATTTTAAAAGGAGCTCTTCACATTCTGTGAAGAGCTCCTCTACTATTTCTTATAAAGTTTCAGAAGTAGTTTTTGCTTGCATGTGAAGTGCTAAGTAATCAGGTCCACCAGCTTTAGAGTCTGTACCAGACATGTTAAAGCCACCGAATGGTTGGTAACCTACGATTGCACCAGTACATCCACGGTTGAAGTATAAGTTACCAACGTGGAAGTCTTCGCGTGCTTTTTCAATATGGTCACGGTTGTTAGTAATAACAGCACCTGTTAAACCGTATTCCGTATTATTTGCAATTGCAAGTGCATGATCGAAGTCTTTCGCTTTACAGAATGCTACTACTGGTCCGAAGATTTCTTCTTTCATTAAGCGAGCATCTTCTGCAACGTCAGCAACGATTGTTGGTTGGATGAACCAGCCTTTAGAATCGTCTCCTTCGCCACCTGCTAAGATTCTACCTTCTTCTTTACCAATTGCAACATAGCTCATTACTTTATCGAATGCAGCTTGGTCATTAACAGGACCCATGTTTGTACCTAATACTGCTGGGTTAGCAACTGTTAATTCTTTTGTTAATTCAACAGCACGATTTAATACATGATCATATACATCTTCATGGATTACTGCACGAGAACATGCAGAACATTTTTGTCCTGAGAATCCGAATGCTGATGCAACGATAGACTTAGCTGCTAATTCAAGATCTGCTTCTTTATCAACAACGATTGTATCTTTACCGCCCATTTCAGCGATAACGCGTTTTAACCAAATTTGTCCTGGGTTTACTTTCGCTGCACGCTCATAGATGCGGATACCTACATCACGAGATCCCGTGAAGCTTACGAAACGTGTACGAGGATGGTCTACTAAGTAGTCACCAACTTCAGAACCGTTACCTGGAACGAAGTTTACTACGCCAGCTGGTAAGCCAGCTTCTTCTAATACTTCCATAAATTTCGCTGCTACTACAGGAGTTGTACTAGCTGGTTTTAGTAATACTGTGTTACCAGAAACTAAAGCAGCTGTTGTCATACCTGCCATAATTGCGAATGGGAAGTTCCAAGGAGAAATGATAACACCTACTCCTAATGGAATGTAAGAGAAACGATTATATTCAATTGGACGGCTTTCTACTGGAATACCGTCTTTTAATTTTAACATTTGACGACCATAATATTCCATAAAGTCGATTGCTTCTGCTGTATCAGCATCTGCCTCATTCCATGGCTTACCTGCTTCTTTTACAAGAATAGCAGAGAATTCATGTTTTCTGCGACGAACGATTGCTGCAGCACGGAATAAAATGTCTGCACGCATTTCTGGCTTTGATTTTCTCCAAGTTTGGAATGTTTCATCCGCTACTTGCATTGCTTTTTCAGCTAACTCACGGCTTGCTTTTGAAACACGACCAACAAGTTCCTCTTTATTTGCAGGGTTTACAGAAACAATTTTGTCTTCTGTAGTGATTTTTTCTCCCCCAATAATTAATGGATAGTCTTGTCCAAGATAAGATTCTACTTTCTTTAAACCTTCTTCAAACGCTAATTTGTTAGCCTCCACTGAAAAATCTGTAAATGGCTCATGTTTGTATGCTACTACCATTTTTTTTAGCCTCCCCTTAGAAAAACGTTTACATTTTACAACATTATTCTACACGATAATTTAGATTTATTCAAATATTCCTAGACTTATATTTTAAAAATTAATAAATTTTTAAAATATAATAAAAAAAAGAGATTCATACATGCGTATGAATCTACAAAATATGAGTATATTCCAAAACATTTTTCCCGATCAATAATATAGTAACTAATAAAAATAAAGTCCTTACATATCCAACACCTTTTTGAACCGCAAACTTCGATCCAAAATAAGCACCTAAGATCATTGATAATCCCATGATAATACCGTATTCAAAATGAATTATATCTAAAAATAAAAAAGTAATTAAAGATACAATATTACTAACAAAGTTCAAAAGTTTTCCAGATGCTGCCGCTTGAATAAAATCCAAGCCAATTAATAAAAATGCAAAAATTAAAAACGACCCTGTCCCTGGTCCAAAAAATCCATCATAAAATCCTATCATTAAAATAGCAAAGAAAAATATTAATGTTTTTCTTTGCGTCATCTTCTTATAGGTAGACACACTTCCCCAATTCTTTTTTGCAATAATATAAATAGCAATAAATACCAACATTACAAGTACTAATGGGCGTAAAATATCCGGTGGAATAAATTTTACTACTAAAGCACCTGCAACAGCTCCAACAATAGTTAACGGGATTAACTTTCCTACAATTTTAAAATCAACTTTTCCTGATCGAATAAAATACATCGCACTCGTAAACGTCCCCATTGTTGCCGCTAATTTATTCGTTGCAATTGCCGAAGCTGGCGATAAGCCAACAAACATAAGCGCAGGAAGCGAAATTAACCCTCCTCCTCCAACAACGGAATCAATAAAAGCTGCTAAAAAACCGAATGCAATTAATAAAATAATGACTTGAAAACTTAATTCTTCCATGAGATTTACCCCTTACCCCTATTTTTTACAACATTTTAAATTATAACAAAATTACATAAGAAAAAAAGCTGTTCCATAGAGGAACAGCCTTCATATTTAATCTAAAATCTTCACAAGTGGTTCATCTTGTTTTGCTTCACGTATAATAATAGCTTCTGGGCGTTCTACAGATTTAATCGTTACTTGTACTTTCATATAATTCGGGAAGTATTCCATAACAAGCCCTGCCACATATTGTGTAAAACCAACTATTTCAGCTTTTCCATTAAACTGGATAGGAATATCAAGCTTCATTTCTCTTAATTCATCATCTCTATACATACCAGTACCAATAACAGCTGTATAGTCGCCTTGGAAATAATCGCTTAGTTTTGCCTTAAAGTTGGATACTCTTGCAAGGTCTTCACGTTTATTATCTGTTTTCGCTTGCTCTGATGGGAACAAATAATATTTTTCATTAATTTGTTGCCAATCTTCAACCGTTTCACTACCTTTTTCGGCATTTGCATAAGAAACAAAGTTACCTGGCACGAGCGAAGACTTTGGAGCTTGGCGATAAATCGCAAATGTTATTGGAATATTTTTGGTTTCAGGTTCTTTTTGATGTATGACTTTCAAAATTTCTTGCGCCATTTTTTTCCCTTCAGCTAACATCTTTTCATCCGGGATTGCAGCTTCACGTGGATAACCATGCTCTTCGTTAAAATATTGAACAGAATTCATTGCTAATCCAACTACCATACCAACGCGTTCCTCGCCGTTATCGCCTTTTTTCACATAATAATCATGCTCTAAAATATTTGAAATATATATTGGATTTTTTTTATTTTTCACTTCTAGTGATTCGGATCCTGTTCCTAATGCAGGGTTTAATCCTATATTAGGAAATTTAACTGCATCTTTTTTTAATTTGTCCTCTAGTTCCTTTTGTTCAGCATCTGTACGTTTTCTTTTAACAAGCATCTGTATAGTTTGAGTATCTAGAGCTTTTCCGCCTTTTAAAAAATTATCTTTCGTACTAAATGATTCTTTTGCAATTCGCATTAACCCTGTTTCAAATTCATCTATATCAAGACGACTATTTAACCCTTGCACCACTAAACCACGTGCATTTCCACCATCAAATGGAATAGTCGTCTTATAATATTCATCCGAAATAGCGTATTTTGGAACAACTGATTGTTCTTTTGCTTTCCCCGATTTCTCAGCCACTTTTTCATCTTTGTCGGCACCTGCACTACACCCACTTACAAGTAGGCCAAGGCTTAATACCGCTAATGCTATTTTTTTCATGGTAAGTTTGCACCTCTTACTTATTTAGCTCTTGTAAGAACCTCTCTTCATTCCAAACCTCAACATTATGTTTCTCCGCTTGTGCTAATTTCGAACCAGCCGCTTCACCTGCAACAACTAAATCCGTACTCTTACTAACACTTCCCGTTACTTTTCCACCTAATGCCTCAATCTTCTTCTTCGCTTCACTTCGCCCCATAACTTCTAGCTTACCTGTTAAAACAACCGTTTTTCCTGCGAAGTAAGATTCAACATTTTGTAAATCTGCAATTTTTATACCTTTGTATGTCATATTCACGCCATACTCTTTAAACTGCTGTAATAACTCTAATACATCTTCATTATCAAAATATGTCACAACAGATTGAGCCATTTTTTCGCCAATTTCATTAATTGCTTTTAGTTCTTCTTCCGTTGCTTTTACAAGCTCATCCATCGTTTCAAAGTGCTCTGCAAATGTACGTGCTGCTTTCGCTCCAACGTGGCGAATTCCAAGGCCAAATAATAATCGCTCTAACGAGTTTTCTTTAGAATTTTCAATTGCTTGTATTAAGTTTGTTGCTGATTTTTCACCAAAACGTTCTAACTGTAATAATTGCTCTTTCGTCAATGCATATAAATCAGCAAATGTACGAATGTAATCAGCATCAAAGAGTTGTGTAATGACACGTTCTCCAAGTCCATCAATATTCATTGCATTTCTTGAAACGAAATGGATTAACCCTTCTCGAATTTGAGCAGGACAAGTTGGATTTATACAACGAAGTGCTACTTCTTCTTCTAAACGAACAAGTTCACTCTCACATGCTGGACAATGAGTTGGCATGCGGTATTCTTCTTCCTCACCAGTACGCTTATCAAAAATAACGTTCACAACTTCAGGAATAATATCTCCAGCCTTCTTCACAACAACGTAGTCACCAATTCGAATGTCTTTTTCACGAATTAAATCCTCGTTATGTAAAGAAGCACGACGAACAATCGTACCAGCAACTCTCACTGGCTCTAGTTCTGCAGTCGGTGTTACAACTCCTGTTCGGCCAACACTTAATTCAATGCCTGTTAATCTCGTTACAACTTCTTCAGCCGGGAATTTATAAGCAATCGCCCATCTTGGACTCTTCGCTGTAGTTCCTAGACTTTCTTGAAGGGCAACATCATCTACTTTTATAACGATTCCATCAATCTCATAATCAAGATGCGGACGTTTTTCTTGCCATTCTTCTACATAAGCTATAACTTCTTCAATTGTTTCACATGTACGGCGATTTGGATTTGTCTTAAATCCAAGTTCACCTAAGAAATCAAGCGATTCACTATGTGATGGAATTGTTTTTTCTTCTACATTCGCAAGACCATACACAAACATAGATAAGTTACGCTTCGCTGCAATTTTCGGATCAAGTTGACGTATTGAACCTGCTGCTGCATTACGCGGATTCGCAAATACATCTTCTCCATTTTGCTCTTTTTCTTCATTTAGTTTAACGAATGAACGCTTCGGCATATAAGCTTCGCCTCGTGCTTCTAACGTTACTTCTTCATTTAAACGAAGTGGGATAGCTTTAATCGTTTTTAAATTTTGAGTAATATCTTCACCCGTTACACCATCACCACGTGTCGCCCCTTGAATGAAGCGTCCTTTTTCATAATGAAGCGAAACGGCAAGCCCGTCAATTTTTAATTCACATATATATCTTACATTCGCACTATCAATTCCTTGACGTACTCTTCTGTCGAAATCACGTAAATCTCCTTCGTTAAATGCATTTCCTAAACTTAACATTGGTGACTTATGTGTTACTTTTTCAAATATATCAAGAACAGTCCCCCCAACGCGAACGGAGGGAGAATCTTCACTCATAAACTCTGGGTTCTCTGCTTCTAATTTTATAAGCTCCTGCATATTACGGTCATATTCCGCATCAGAAACAGAAGGATTGTCTAATACGTGATATTGATAGTTAAATGTATTTAATAAATCACGCAGTTCTTCTATACGTTTTTTTGCTATCTCTTTTGACATATCCTCATTCCTTTCTATTGTTTCGTCACAGGTGCAAATTTTGCTAACAAACGTTTAACACCAATTGGGCTTGGGAATGCAATATCTAATTCTTTTGCATCACCTTCACCTTTTACACTTACAACTGTACCGACTCCCCATTTTTGGTGGGAAGCTTTATCTCCTACTGCCCAGCCAATTTGTTCGCCGCCTGTCGTCTTAGCTGCAGGGCGCGCGAAAGCTGAACGAGAGCGTGTTGTCGTTGTGATTGTCGTTTTGCCGCTACTTGCCGTTCTGCCTTTTGCACCAAACGATGTTTCACGCTTTGGCGCTGTTTCATTTAATGATTCCACTAGTTCTGTCGGGATTTCTGTAATGAATCGAGACGCAGCGTTCATACTTGTTCTACCAAATAAAGTACGCATTTGCGCGTTAGATAAATATAGCTCTTCTTCTGCACGGGTAATACCTACATAAGCAAGACGACGTTCTTCTTGCATTTCATCCTCTTCCATAAGAGAACGAGTATGAGGGAATATCCCTTCCTCTAAGCCAACAATAAACACAACCGGGAACTCTAATCCTTTCGCTGAGTGCATCGTCATTAAAATAACTTCTTCACCAGCAGTTGGGTCTTCATCTACACGATCAATATCAGCAACAAGTGCTAAATCTGTTAAGAATGCAACAAGGCTCTTATCTTCGCTTTGAGATTCAAATGTTTGCGTAACAGATAAGAACTCGTCTAAGTTTTCTAAACGACCTTCCGCTTCTAAAGAACGTTCATTTTTCAACATATCGCGATAGCCTGTTTTTTCAATAACTTCTTCTACTAATTCTGTAACAGATAAATACTCTTGCATATTTACCCAGTTATTTAATAAATTCGCAAATTCTTTTACTGCCTTTGTAATTTTTGCACTTACTCCAACATGCTCAATTTCATCAAATACAGCAGTTAATGAAATTCCGTTTTGCACACCGTAATTAATAATTTTATCGATAGAAGTCGCACCAATACCACGCTTTGGCATGTTAATAATACGTGCAAAACTAATTTCATCATCTGGATTACCGATTAAACGTAAGTACGCCAAAATATCTTTAATCTCTTTACGGTCGTAGAACTTCGTACCCCCGACAATTTTGTACGGAATGTTAGATTTAAGGAAAATCTCCTCGACCATACGAGACTGAGCATTCGTACGATATAACACTGCAAAATCAGTATATTTTCGTTTCCCCATTTGAATATCGTCACGAATTTTTTTCGCAACAAAATACGCTTCGTCCTTTTCAGTTGCAGCACGATAATACGAGATTTTACTTCCAACTTGATTGTCTGTCCATAATTTCTTCGGCTTACGATTCGTATTTTTTTCAATAACAGCATTCGCTGCATTTAAAATATTTTGTGACGAACGATAGTTTTGTTCTAACAAAATTACTTGTGCATTCTCATAGTCTTTTTCGAACGACAAAATGTTAGAAATATCTGCACCACGCCAGCGATAAATAGACTGGTCAGAGTCACCTACAACGCAAAGATTTTTAAAACGCGCTGCCAAATGTTTAACAAGAAGATATTGCGCTTTGTTCGTATCTTGATACTCATCAACGTGAATATATTGGAACTTACGCTGATAAAACTCTAATACTTCTGGAACACGTTCAAATAACTGAATCGTGGTCATAATTAAATCATCAAAGTCTAATGAATTATTTTTCAAAAGACGTTTTTGATACTCTGTGTATACATCGCTCGTTAATTTTTCATATGGATCAGCCATTGTAATTTTTTTTGCATATTTATCCGCAGATAACAGTTCATTTTTCGCATTACTAATACCCGCTAAAATAGAGCGCGGCTCAAATTTCTTCGGATCAATATTGCGCTCTTTCATAATTTTTTTGACTACAGTTAGCTGATCGCCTGAATCTAAGATTGTAAAGTTACGATTAATACCAATACGATCGATATCCCGTCGTAAAATACGTACACACATAGAGTGGAACGTCGAAATCCAAATATCTTCTGCTTCTGGTCCCACAAGTGTATCAATACGCTCACGCATTTCACGAGCTGCTTTATTTGTGAAGGTAATAGCTAGTACATTCCATGGTGCTACACCTTTTTCACCAAGTAAATACGCAATACGATGTGTTAACACACGTGTCTTACCACTACCTGCACCTGCCATTAATAGAAGTGGTCCATTCGTTGTTTGGACTGCTTTTTGTTGCTGTGGATTTAAACCGTTTAATAATCTATCTGTCATACTCATATACGCCTGCACCTACTCTCCTTTTACTGCTTTAACTGTTTTTAACGCCGATTTTATATCATCATAAATAATATTTCCAACAACTACTGTATCAGCATATTGTGCCATTTCTTTCGCCTGTTCTGCATTAGAAATACCACCGCCATAGTATAACTTAGCTTGTTTCAATTCTGCTTTTACATTTTTAACAAGTTCAACATCTCCATACGTACCGCTATATTCTAAATAAAATATCGGTAAATGTAATAACTTGTCTGCTAAACGAGCATATGCAATAACGTCATCTTCTGTTAAATCACATTTCGCTTCTGTAAGCTGGGCTACTTTCGCTTCTGGATTTAAAACACAATACCCTTCCATAAAAATTTCGTCCCAGTCCATAATATCCCCAAATTCTTTCAATGCCTCATGATGAACACCTGTTACCCATTCTACTTTTCGGCTATTTAAAACACTTGGGATGTAATAAAAATCAAATCCTGGTGTAATTGCTTCTACATCAGAAACCTCTAATACACAAGGAACTGCATATCTACGAATGCTAACTAGCATGTGTAATACGTTATCAATTGTAACTCCATCACTTCCACCTACAATAACCGCATCAGTTCCAGACTCACAAATCATTTCTAAATGTTCATCGCTTAACTCCTTATTTGGATCAAGCTTAAATACATGTTTCCATCCGGAAATATCGTACATGAAAACACCCTTCCTTTTCTCTAGTTATATATATTTCTGTTCAAAATAACAGTTTATTTTCATCATTATTGTTTTAACTTCATCTTAAATATTTGTTTAAAACGGAGAATTAAGTTTGGAATTACCTCTTCCATATTTTTTAAACTAGAGGATTTAATTTTGAAGTTCCTTTTATGCATTCTTTCATTATAACAAAAAAAGTTACTTACACACACGCACATTCCAACATCTTTTTCCACGTCAAATGTTGGATTACATATCCCAAAAATCAAACGGGATACTAATAAAAGAAATAGTATTATCTATTTCAACTTTCATAAAAAGGAGTGTTTTTCTAATGAAGCAAAATATCGGGACAATAAACGCTCTAATTCGAATTACACTTGGGCTTGTCCTCTTCGGATGTAGTGCAACTAAACTTGTACGCAAGCCGTGGTGCACTTGGTCTAACATTTTTCTATGGATTGGTGCAATGAAAGTTGCAGAAGGAATTGTTCGTTTCTGCCCTGTTGTTGAAATGTGGAAATTCGGAAAATACATGAATATGGGGGCATTTAAAATGCCTAGCATGAATTTTGCTGAAAAAGGACATGCTAAAGAAGAAGTGAATCAAACTTCCACTCATGACAAGCCAAAGTCAAAAGGAAGTTATGACGCTTCTGACAAAGAGATTGAGTCAGCGATTGAAAATATAATCCTGGCAAAACCGCTTTGAATCATTTGTCACGATGCAAGATGCTCTCAAAGGGACTTAGCTGCTGCAGTGGGCGGTTAAGTCTTCTTTATTTTACCATAAAACAGAACGTACATTCTCTTTTTCGACCTTAAAATGTATATAAAAGATATCAATCAATAAAATTCAGAAAATTAGGTGCATACCTCTTGCTTAAAATGATATAAAAGTGATATCATTTTTATATCAGGAGGCGATCATATGAAAGAAAAACAAGTATTTTATGTAAATGGTTTTCTCGGTATTATTGGAATTTTGATTTTAGCTGCTATCGGTGTATTTTTCCTTGCACAAGAAATTTTCATAGGAGCGGCACTAACTATTATATTAGCCGCAGTTCTCGCTACAGGTATCGGTATTGTTCAACCGAATCAAGCGAAGGTTATTACGTTCTTCGGTAATTATTTAGGAACAATTCGTCAAAACGGTTTATTTTTAACGATTCCGTTCGCATTCCGTCAAACTGTATCTTTACGTGTTGAAAACTTTAACAGTAAAAAATTAAAAGTAAATGACGTTGATGGAAATCCAATTGAAATTGCAGCTGTTATCGTATATAAAGTTGTTGATTCTGCAAAAGCAATGTTTGGTGTTGAACATTATGATCGATTTGTAGAAATTCAAAGCGAAACGGCAATCCGCCATGTTGCAACAAAATATCCTTATGACAATTTCCAAGATGAAACCTGCGTTACGTTACGCGGAAATACTGAAGAAATCTCTGAAGAATTAAAACGTGAATTAGAGGCGCGTCTTGAAATTGCTGGTGTAGAAGTATTAGAAACTCGTTTAACGCACTTAGCTTACGCAACAGAAATTGCCCATGCAATGCTACAACGCCAGCAAGCAAAAGCAGTATTAGCTGCTAGAAAAGAAATTGTTGAAGGTGCTGTGAAGATGGCGAAAGATTCCATCCATATGTTAGATGAAGAAGGCGTACTAGAACTCGATGACGAGCGTAAAGCAAATATGGTAAACAACTTATTAGTTGCCATCGTTTCAGATAAAGGTGCGCAACCAGTTATTAATACAGGAAGCCTATACTAAGGGCTATAAGTAATTATGGCTAAAAAGAAAAGCTTTCCATTACGTATTGATCCTGAATTACACGCAGTCATCGAAAAATGGGCAAATGATGAATTTCGTAGCGTCAATGCACACATCGAGTATTTACTTCGAGAAATGGCAAAGCAAAAAGGGAAATTAAAAAAAGATAAAGATGCATAAAAAATCCCGCTGATTCCTCAGCGGGATTTTTACATATTAACTTTTCGTCATCTCATGCCCAATTGCACGATATCCTATATCACTTCGATAAAATAGACCATCACTCTCAATTTTACCGATTTCTTTATATACTTTATCTTTTGCTTCTTGTAAACTATTTGCCTTACAAGCAACAAATAATACACGGCCACCGTTCGTTACAAAGTCCCCATGTTTCATTGCTGTACCTGCATGGAAAACAATCACATCTTGCAGTGCATCTAGTCCACTAATAATATCACCTTTTTTATATGCTTCTGGATATCCTTTAGAAGCAAGTACAACACCGATTACAGCTTCTTCTGACCATTGTAACGTTAGTTCACTTTCATCTAATACAGCGTTACATACGTCAACTAAATCATTTTCTAAGCGAGGTAATACAACTTCTGTTTCAGGATCACCGAAGCGTGCATTAAATTCAATTACCTTCGGACCATCATTTGTTAAAATAAGACCTGCGTATAAAATACCTGTAAACGAACGGTTTTCTGCAATCATCGCCTTAGCAGTTGGATGTAATACGGTTTGAATCGCTTCTTGAACTGCTGATTCTGGAATTTGTGGTACTGGAGAATATGCACCCATTCCGCCCGTATTTGGACCTTTATCACCATCAAAAGCTCTTTTATGATCTTGGGCGATTACCATTGGATGTACAGTTGTTCCATTCACGAATGCCATTAATGAAAATTCTTGTCCATCTAAAAACTCTTCAATAACGACCTTCTTACTTGCCGCGCCGAATTTCACATCTTGTAGCATTTCTTTCACAGCTTGTAATGCCTCTTCAAGCGTCATTGCTACCGTTACCCCTTTACCCGCAGCTAGGCCGTCAGCTTTAATAACGATTGGTGCACCAACTTTTTGAATGTACTGTACTGCTTCTTCATAATCTGTAAAAGTTTCGTACGCCGCAGTTGGAATATCATACTTTTTCATAAGCTCTTTTGTAAAAGCTTTACTACCTTCAATAACAGCAGCCGCTTTATTCGGACCAAATACGCGAAGTCCCTCTTCTTTAAAACAATCAACAATTCCATTCATAAGCGGAATTTCTGGTCCAACGAAAGTTAACTCAACATTATTCTCTTTTGCAAATAAAACTAATGCATCAAAATCATTTTCATCAATATCAACTGGTGTTGCAACATCTCTCATACCTTCATTACCTGGTGCTACATATACCTTTTCTACTTTTTCAGATTGTGCAAACTTCCAAGCTAAAGCATGCTCACGCCCACCGCGGCCAATTACTAAAACATTCATATTTCATCCCCCAATAATTAAATAAGTACAAACTAGAAGCTATGCTCCTAGTTTGCTTTTTCATATCAATAAAAGGTTATCTCGACCGGACTTTTTAAACATCCATATCAATAAAGGTTTAAAAAGGAGGATTAAGAGAACCGAGCAGGTCTAGGCGCATTTGCCAGGAGGACACGGAGTGTAGCTTTCCTACATGAGTACCGCACTGGCGATGCAACGACGACATGCGAAGGTTATCTTGACCAGACTTTTTAAACATCCTCTATTAGTGTTTGAAATGACGTACGCCAGTGAACACCATAGCAATCCCATAAGTATCTGCCACTTTAATAGAATCTTCATCACGGATTGATCCGCCTGGTTGAATGATTGCTGTAATTCCTGCTTTTGCTGCTTCTTCTAATGTATCTGGCATTGGGAAGAAAGCATCAGATGCAAGTGCGCTACCTTGTGCTTTTTCACCAGCTTGTGTAATTGCGATTTTTGCAGAACCTACACGGTTCATCTGTCCCGCACCGACGCCAATTGTCATGTCATCTTTCGCTAAAACAATTGCGTTTGATTTCACATGTTTTACAACTTTCCAAGCTAGTTTTAAATCTTTCCATTCTTGCTCTGAAGGTTCACGTTTCGTTGGAATTAAAATTGTACTTTCATCTAATGATAACGTATCTTCTTCTTGAACGAGAAGTCCACCTTGTACAGAAGTTAGTTTTTTGCTTGCACTTGTCGCTTTTTCAATATTTATAGTTAATAAACGTAAGTTCTTCTTACTTTGTAACACTTCTAAAGCTTCTTGCGAAAACGAAGGTGCGATAACAATTTCTAAGAAAATTTCATGTAACTTTTCTGCTGTAGCTTTATCAATTTCACGATTTGCTGCAATAATACCGCCGAAAATTGATACTGGATCTGCTTCATAAGCGCGAGTATATGCTTCGTGAATATCAGTTCCTACTCCAACACCACATGGATTCATATGTTTTACTGCTACTACTGCTGGTTCTGTAAATTCTTTTACGATGCTAAGTGCTGCGTCTGCATCATTAATATTGTTATACGATAATTCTTTACCGTGTAATTGTTCTGCGTATGCAACAGAAGAAGTTGCTGCGAATGGCGCTTTATAGAAAGTTGCCTTTTGATGTGGGTTCTCGCCATAACGTAAGTCTTGCTTTTTCTCAAATGTCACAGTTAATGTTTCTGGACTTTCTTCACCCATTTGCTCTGTTAAGTAGTTAGAAATTAACGCATCATACGCTGCTGTATGACGGAATACTTTCGCTGCTAGTTTACGTTTTGTTTCCTCTGCTACTTCACCGTTCTCTTTCAGTTCTGCTAACACAATATCATAATCTACTGGATCTACAATTACAGATACGAATTTATGATTTTTCGCAGCAGAGCGAATCATTGTCGGGCCACCGATATCAATATTTTCAATTGCATCAGCAAATGTTACATCAGGCTTAGCGATTGTTTCTTTAAATGGATATAAGTTAACAACAACAAAGTCAATTGGCTCCATACCTAATTCATTCATTTGTGTTACATGTGTTTCATTATCACGAACTGCTAATAGACCACCATGAATATTTGGATGTAACGTTTTCACACGGCCATCCATAATTTCAGGGAAACCAGTTACTTCAGAAATACCAATTACTTGTAAACCGTTTTCTTCTAATAACTTTTTCGTACCACCTGTTGAAATAACTTCAATCCCTTGTTCTAGTAACCCTTTAACAAATTCTACTACTCCTGTTTTATCTGAAACACTTACTAATGCACGCTTTTTCATTTATCCTTCACCCCTGGTTGTATGTTAGTTAACAGTTGATTCTTTCACAGACTGAACAATTTGATTCACTGTATTTACGTATAATTTATGTTCAACTTGTTGAATTTTCTTTTGTAAACTTTCTCTCGTATCCCCTTCAGAAACAACCACTGCTTCTTGCGCAATAATTGGCCCTGTATCCATACCTGCATCTACATAATGAATTGTTACTCCAGTTACTTTCACACCTGCTTCTAACGCTTGACCGACAGCATCTTTACCCGGAAAGCTCGGTAGTAATGATGGATGAATATTAATAATCTTCCCGCCGTATGCTTCTAGTAACGTCGGCCCGATTAACCGCATATATCCAGCTAAAATAACATAATCAATTTCATATTCTTCTAGCTTCTTTAATATCTCTTTTTCAAATGCTTCTTTTGACTCATATGCTTTCGCTGAAAAAGCAAAACACGGAATATGATGATAATTTGCCCGTCCAACAGCGCGTGCTTCTGGTTTATCACATACTAATAAACTAATTTCTGCATCCAATCTTTTTTCTTCTACCGCATTAACGAGAGATTGAAAGTTAGATCCGCTTCCAGAAGCAAAAACTGCTAATCTACTCATAGTGCTGTGCCCCCATTAAAAGTAACGCCAGCTCCTTGTATAGTACGTCCAATAATACGAGCCATTTCTCCTTGCTCTTCAAGAAGACGAACAACATCTTTTGCATCTTCTTCCTTCACTGCTACTACCATACCAATACCCATGTTAAAAATATTGAACATTTCTTTTTCTTCCAGTTTTCCAACTTCTTGAAGCAAACTAAAGATCGGCTGAATTTCCCAAGATCCTAGTTCAATCTCGGCACCGATTCCTTCTGGCAACATGCGTGGAATATTTTCAATAAATCCACCACCTGTAATATGCGCCATACCGTATACTTCATGTTTCTTCAATAGTTCTAAAATAGGTTTGACATAAATTTTCGTTGGTTTTAATAATTCTTCACCAAGAGGTAGTTCTAAGCGGCCATAAATACGCTCTAAAGATAGTTCCCCATCTTCTAGTAACACTTTTCGTACTAAAGAGTAACCATTGCTATGAATACCGCTAGATGCTAAGCCAATTAGCACGTGACCAGCTTCAATCTTTTCACCTGTTACAATTTTCTTTTTATCAACAATCCCAACTGTAAAACCAGCTAAATCATATTCTTCCGTAGAATACATTCCTGGCATTTCAGCTGTTTCTCCACCGATTAATGCACAACCAGCTTGGCGACAGCCCTCTGATATACCTTTGACGATGTTTTCAATTTTACTAGGTTCAGCTTTACCACAAGCAATATAATCAAGGAAGAAAAGCGGCTCTGCTCCTTGGACAACAATATCATTTACACACATTGCTACTGCATCAATACCAATTGTGTCATGTTTATCTGCCATAAAAGCGAGCATCAATTTCGTTCCCACGCCATCTGTTCCAGATACTAATACAGGTTCTTCTAATGCAAATTTTGATAGATCAAACATACCTCCAAAACCGCCTAAACCGCCTAGTACTTCTTTTCTCATAGTTGTTTGTACGTGTTTTTTCATGCGAGATACCGCTTCATATCCAGCTTCAATATCTACTCCTGCTTGCTTATATGCATTCGCCATCGTTATTTACACCTCGTCTTTTAATTTCTCCCCATCCAGGGCGGGCTATTTTAAGAAAGGAGCTAGCTTCTACATCAAAAGAAGTAGAAGCTTGTTTCACTTTTCTTATTTCATACTTTCTAAAAGCTCTTGCTCATAATCATAAAGAGCTGTTGGATAGTCCCCATTAAAGTAAGCCATGCATAGGCCACCATATTTCCCTTCATATGGACGTCCAATTGCATCTACTAATCCATCTTCACTTAAAAATGTTAAAGAATCTGCTCCGATCATTTCACGGATTTCTTCTACTGTATGATTTGCTGCAATTAATTCTTTTCTCGTTTGAATATCAATGCCATAGAAACATGGATATTTCAGAGGTGGTGAAGCAATTCTTACGTGAACTTCTGTCGCTCCAGCTTCACGAAGCATACGAACAATTCGTTTACTTGTCGTTCCTCTTACGATAGAGTCATCAATCATAACAACTCGTTTCCCTTCAACTACACCTCTTACTGCGGAAAGCTTCATCTTAACCCCTTGCTCTCGCAGTTCCTGAGAAGGTTGAATAAACGTACGTCCAACGTAACGATTTTTAATTAATCCTAACTCATATGGAATACCTGTTGCCTCCGCATAGCCAATCGCAGCTGAAATACTAGAGTCTGGTACACCAGTAACAACATCTGCTTCAATAGGAGCTTCTGCCGCTAAACGTTTCCCCATATTCTTACGTGCTGCATGAACGTTAACGCCTGCAATATTAGAATCTGGTCGTGCAAAGTAAATGTATTCCATACTACAAATTGCATGTTCTACATCGTTTGTGAAACGATCTACGTGAATTCCTTCATCATTAATGATAAGTAATTCACCCGGTTCTACATCACGAATGTATGTTGCACCTACTACATCAAAAGCACATGTTTCAGATGCTACAACGTAAGCATCCCCCATCTTTCCAATTGAAAGCGGACGGAACCCATTCGGATCTAATGCAACGATCATTTCATTTCCAGTTAGTAAAAGATACGCAAACGCACCTTTCACTTTATTTAAAGCCTCTTTTACACTTTCAATTAAAGAATCTTTCGTACTACGTTTAATAAGATGTAAAAGTACTTCTGTATCTGAACTAGTTTGAAAAATACTGCCCTCTGCTTCTAATTCACGACGAAGCATTTTTGCGTTAATTAAATTTCCGTTATGAGCTAACGCCATACTATGATCGGAAAAACGGAACAACAATGGTTGAACGTTAGCAACTTCACTTCCACCAGCTGTTGCATATCGTACATGTCCGATTGCTGATTTTCCATTTAATCCTTCTAGCTCACCTCTTGAAAACACTTCTGATATTAAACCTAACCCCTTGTGACCGACGATTTTTTCCCCATTATTTACGACAATGCCTGCGCCTTCTTGCCCACGGTGCTGTAAACTGTGCAATCCGTAGTATGAAACTTGTGCTGCATTTTCATGCCCCCAAATTCCGAAAACGCCACATTCTTCGTTTAACCCCTTTATTTCAGCAAGCATGGGATTGCCCCTTTCCAAGCCTTTCTCATTTCATCTACATTTGCTGTAAGTAATACTTCATTTTCTTCATTATGAATTGTTACTTCATTTGTACTTGTTACTTCTCCAACTTGGATTGCTTCTACCACTTTCTCAAACGCCTCTTTATTTTCACGTTTTACAGTTATCACGAAGCGAGACTGTGATTCAGCGAATAATGCAGCTGTTGCTTCTCCATCTAATTTCACAGTAGCACCTAAGCCTTTAGCACCAATTGCACTTTCTGAAATCGCAACTGCTAAACCACCTTCAGCAACATCATGTGCAGATTGAACAAGACCAGCTTGAATTGCTTCTAATACTTGTTTTTGGCGTTTTAATTCTACATCTAAATCGATACTTGGTGATTGACCGAAAATTTTGCCGTGAATCATTTTCTGTAATTCACTTCCGCCAAACTCAGCTTTCGTCTCACCAATTACATACACTAAATCACCAGCTTGCTTAAACTCTTGTGTTGTTACATGTTTTAAGTCATGCACAAGTCCGACCATCCCAACAGTTGGTGTTGGATATACAGCTTCACCACTACGCTCGTTATACATCGATACGTTTCCGCCGATAACTGGTGTTTGTAATGTGCGACAAGCTTCACTCATACCGTCTACTGATTTCTCAATTTGCCAGAAGATTTCTGGTTTTTCTGGGTTACCGAAGTTTAAGCAATCTGTAATTGCAAGTGGCTCTCCGCCAGAACATACGATATTACGCGCTGCCTCTACTACTGCAATTTTACCGCCCATCTCTGGGTCTAGATAAATGTAGCGAGAGTTACAATCTGTCGTCATTGCTAATCCTTTTTCTGTACCGCGTACACGTACAACTGCAGCATCTGAACCTGGCGTAACAACTGTGCTTGTGCGAACTTGGTAATCGTATTGATCGTATACCCACTCTTTACTTGCAATTGTTGGTTGCTGTAATAAAGCGAATAACGTTTCTTTATAATTTTCTACTTTTGGCGTTTCCATTTTCATTGCTTGGAATTCAGCAAAGTATGCTGCTTCTTTTGATGGCTTATGATAAATTGGTGCTTCTTCTGCTAAAGCATCTGCTGGAACTTCAGCTACCTTTTCACCTTTATGGAATAAACGAAGCATTTTATCTTCTGTTACTTTCCCCATCGTAACCGCTGCAAGACCATACTTCTCAAATAAATCTACTATTTCTTGTTCTCTACCTTTTTTCACGACAATTAACATACGCTCTTGTGATTCAGATAGCATCATTTCATATGGTGTCATTCCTGTTTCACGCTGTGGTACATCATCTAAGTACATTTCAATACCCATTCCTGCTTTACTTGCCATTTCTGCAGATGATGATGTTAAACCAGCCGCACCCATATCTTGAATTCCAACAAGTGCATCAGATTGAATTAATTCTAAACACGCTTCAATAAGAAGTTTTTCCATAAATGGATCCCCTACTTGAACCGCTGGACGTTTCGCTTCTGAGCTTTCAGATAGTTCTTCCGACGCGAATGTTGCACCGTGAATACCGTCACGACCAGTTGATGCTCCTACGTACATTACTGTGTTACCAGCACCATGTGCTTGTCCTTTTTTAATGTCTTCGTGGTTAATCAAACCTACGCACATTGCATTTACAAGTGGATTTCCTTCGTAACATGGATCAAATTGTACTTCGCCGCCAACAGTCGGAATACCGATGCAGTTACCGTATCCTGCAATTCCTGCTACTACTTCTTCGAATAAATATTTCACACGTGGTGACTGTAATTCACCGAAACGAAGTGAGTTTAATAGAGCTACCGGACGTGCTCCCATAGAGAATACGTCACGAATAATACCACCAACACCTGTTGCAGCTCCTTGATATGGTTCAATAGCTGAAGGATGGTTATGACTTTCCATTTTAAATACAACTGCTTGATTATCACCGATATCTACAATTCCAGCACCTTCCCCAGGCCCTTGTAGAACACGCTCACCTGTTGTTGGGAATTTTCGAAGCACTGGTTTTGAATTTTTATAACTACAATGTTCAGACCACATTACAGAGAATAACCCTGTTTCTGTATAATTTGGCAGACGACCTAAAATCTTTTCAACCATGGCAAACTCTTCGTCTGTTAGCCCCATTTCCGCATATATACGCTCTTCTTTAATTTGTGTTGGATTTGGTTCAAGCATTAACGACATATGTTTCCCTCCACTGTTTTAAGATAGATTGAAAGACTTTTAACCCTTCAGCACCGCCAAGTAATTCATCTACAGCACGCTCTGGGTGTGGCATCATACCAAGTACATTTCCTTTTTCATTTACAATACCAGCAATATCTGAAACGCTACCGTTAGGGTTTTCTACGTAACGGAATGCGATTTGATTGTTCTCTTCTAATTGTTTAAGAGTCGCTTCATCACAATAGTAATTCCCCTCACCATGCGCGATTGGAATATTAATTATTTCATCTTTTCCATATTGTGATGTAAACATCGTTTCATTATTTTCAACACGTAACTGAACAGTGCGACACATAAATTTTAAGTTTTCGTTTCTCATTAACGCTCCTGGTAGTAATCCTGATTCAACAAGAATCTGGAATCCATTACATACACCTAAAATCGGCTTTCCTTGCTCAGCAGCTTTTTGCACTGCTTTCATTGCATTAGCAAAGCGAGAGATAGCACCGCAGCGTAAGTAGTCACCATAAGAAAATCCACCTGGTAGTAGAATTGCATCATATTCATCTAAATTCTCTGTATCGTGCCAAACGTAATCTACTTCTTCGCCAAGCTCATCTTTAATTGCATGGAACATATCGACATCACAGTTCGAACCCGGAAATACTATTACGGCAAATTTCACTGTGCGACAACCTCCTCAACTTCATAACGGAAGTCTTCCATTACAACGTTCGCTAATAGTTTTTCACACATTTCTTTTACCTTGCTATCTAAATCAGATACAGATTTATCAATTGTTAGTTCCATGTACTTTCCGATTCGAACGTCTTGTACTTCTGTGAATGAAAGACTATGAAGTGCTCCTTTTACTGCTGTTCCTTGTGGATCTAATACGCTTTCTCTTAATGTTACATATACCTTAACTTTATACATGTGAAATTCCCCCTAAACGTTTTAAAATCTCTTCATAAGCATCTGTTAAATTTCCAAGATCACGACGGAATACGTCTTTATCAAACTTTTCATTGCTCGTTTCATCCCATAAACGGCAAGTATCTGGTGAAATTTCATCCGCTAAAATGATTTCTCCTTCTTCCGTTACACCAAACTCTAATTTGAAATCTACTAATCTTACACGACAGCTTGCGAAATGATCAATCAACACTTGATTGATTTGTAGAGCCATATCTCGTAATACACTTACTTGCTCTGGCGATGCAACGTTTAATACACGAATATGATCTTCCGTTACAAGCGGATCTCCTAAATCATCATCTTTGAAGTAAAATTCTACGATTGGTTCTGCAAGTACAGTTCCCTCTTCCATTCCTAATCGTTTTGAAAGACTTCCTGCAATTACATTTCTTGTGACAACTTCTAAAGGAATAATACTCACTTTTTTAACAAGTTGTTCTGTCTCAGATAACTTCTCAACAAAATGTGTTTTAATTCCCACTTCTTGTAACTTTCTGAACAATAAAGTTGTAATTTCATTGTTCAAACGACCTTTTCCTGTAATCGTCTCTTTTTTCTCCCCATTGAAAGCAGTCGCACTATCTTTGTACTCTACCCAAACCATATCTGCTGATTCTGTACGATAAATTCTTTTTGCCTTACCTTCATACAGCAATTCTAGCTTTTGCATTTCGCAAGCCCCCTGTAGTTTGAAAAATGTGAATAATATTTTTATAAAGAATGGCACAGAATGACTCTATTCTGTGCCATATGAAATTTTACGCTTCGTTTAATCCAAGGCGTTCAAAGATTGTATCAACGTGTTGCATATGATGCTCATAGTTGAAGCATTCATTAATTTCTTCTTGTGTTAACTTGCTTGTAATACGCTCATCAGCTTCTACAAGCTCTTTAAATTGTACTTGTGTTTCCCAAGCTTCCATCGCTTTAGGCTGTACGATATCATAAGCTTCTTCACGTACCATACCTTTGTCGATTAGTGTAAGCATTACGCGCTGAGAATAAATTAAGCCGTATGTTCTTGTCATATTACGTTTCATATTCTCTGGGTATACAGTTAAGTTTTTAACAATATTACCAAAGCGATTTAACATGTAATTTAATGCGATTGTAGCATCTGGTAAAATTACGCGTTCTGCCGAAGAGTGAGAAATGTCACGCTCATGCCATAATGGAACATTTTCGTAAGCTGTCATCATATAACCGCGGATAACACGAGCTAAACCAGTCATATTTTCAGAACCAATTGGATTACGTTTATGTGGCATTGCAGAAGAACCCTTTTGACCTTTTGCGAAAGCTTCTTCAACTTCACGTGTTTCACTCTTTTGTAAACCACGAATCTCAACTGCCATCTTTTCGATAGATGTTGCAATTAGTGCAAGTGTTGACATGTAGTGTGCGTGACGATCACGTTGCAATGTTTGTGTTGAAATTGGTGCTGCTTCTAATCCTAAATTTTCACAAACATATTTTTCTACGAATGGATCGATATTTGCATATGTACCAACCGCACCAGATAGTTTACCAACACGAACTGTATCAGCAGCTTGTTTGAAACGCTCTACGTTACGTTTCATCTCTTCATACCAAAGACCAAGTTTTAAACCAAATGTCGTTGGTTCTGCATGAACACCGTGTGTTCTTCCCATCATGATTGTGTATTTATGCTCTTTCGCTTTGTTAGCTAAAATGCTTACAAAGTTCTCTAAGTCTTTTAATATAATTTCATTCGCTTGTTTTAAGATGTAAGATAATGCTGTATCTACTACATCTGTAGATGTTAAACCGTAATGAACCCATTTACGTTCTTCGCCTAATGCTGGCGTTTCTGATACAGCACGAGTGAATGCAACTACGTCATGACGTGTTTCTTTTTCAATTTCATAAATACGATCAATATCAAATGATGCATGTTCACGAATTTTTTTAACATCTTCTTTTGGAATATCGCCAAGCTCAGCCCATGCTTCACAAGCTAAAATCTCAACTTCTAACCACGCTTTAAATTTGTTCTCTTCCGTCCAAATCGCACCCATTTCAGGGCGTGTATAACGACTAATCATCTTTTTCCCTCCAACAGTTGTTCTTGATGGTCCCAAATATGCAAACTCTTCGCTTTTTCTAGAGCGACTTCAATATTATCATTTAAAATATTAACATGCCCCATTTTTCGCTGTGCTTTTGCTTCTTCTTTTCCATACAAGTGTAAATAGCACCCGGTTAATCTATTCACTTGTCTTAGGACCCCTTCTATATGTTCGCCTAAAATGTTTACCATGACAACTGGTTTTAACAAATTTGTTTCTCCTAGAGGTAAATTACAGATTGCTCGAATATGTTGACCAAATTGACTCGTTTCACATGCATCCTGTGTATAGTGTCCTGAATTGTGAGGTCTTGGCGCTAATTCATTAATATAAATCTCACCATTATCTGTAGCAAACATCTCTACAGCTAGTGTTCCCACAAGTTCTAATTCATCCGCAAGTACCTTTGCATACGCAATTGCTTTTTGAGAAAGCTCTTCTGTAATGCGAGCTGGAACGATAGATTCATGTAAAATGTTATTTACATGAATATTTTCTGCTACTGGAAACACTTTTGTTTCACCACTTACACTACGAATCACAATAACTGATACTTCTTTTTCAAAAGGCACCCATTTCTCTAAAATACATTCTGCTTTATCCACAAGATTTCTTGCCGCCTCAACATCAGCTTCACTTCTTAAAACAACTTGCCCTTTCCCATCATATCCACCTGTCGTCGTTTTTAAGACGGAAGGGAATGATAACCCAGCAATTGCTTCTGTAAGCTGATCTTGATTTTGAACTAATCTATACGTTGCTACTGGTAACCCAGCCTTCTCAATCGCATTCTTTTCTGTAAAACGATTTTGCGTTGTATTTAACAACTGACTACCTTGTGGTAAGTACGCATGTTTTTCAAGCCATTGTAAACATCTATAATCAATATTCTCAAATTCATATGTGACAACATCACTTATCTCTGCTAAATGCTGAATTGCTTTTAAATCATCATATGGTGCAACAATTTCAATATCAGCAACTTGTGCACATGGCGAATGCTTTGTAGGATCTAAAACAGCAATTTTATATCCCATCTCCTTAGCTGCCAATGCCATCATTCTTCCTAGCTGGCCGCCTCCAATAATACCGATTGTTTTTCCAGGTAAAATGATTCTCGTCATACTAGCTCACTACCTTCACGCACATCTTTTTCAATCGCTTCTCGTCTCAATTCTAATCCATCATGTATATCATCATGGAATGATCCAAGTATTTGTGCGGCAAGTAATCCAGCATTCGTTGAACCGGCTTTACCAATTGCAACAGTTGCAACTGGAACACCTCCTGGCATTTGGGCGATGGATAATAATGAATCTAAGCCGTTTAATGCTTTTGATTGAACTGGAACTCCAATTACAGGAAGATTTGTCTTCGCTGCAACCATTCCTGGTAAATGTGCTGCTCCACCAGCTCCAGCAATAATAACTTTCAATCCACGTTCACGAGCCGTCTCTGCATATTCAAACATATAATCCGGAGTCCGATGAGCGGATACAACTTTTTTCTCATACGGTATATTTAATTCATCTAAAATGTCACAAGCATATTTCATTGTTTCCCAGTCTGACGTACTTCCCATTATGACTCCAACTAGTGATTTCATATTAGAATCCCCCCGATTCAAATAAAAAAAGCCTGAAATAGAACAGTTTCTCTTTTACTATGAGAGAAAGCGCTCTACTCAGGCATACGTATCCCTTGTGAATAGAAAAATACCGAGTGACTTTCCCTCATAGTCTAACGAATAACGGTCGTTAGGTAGAGACTTGCAGGCCATATCCCCGCGATTATATGAGGTCTTATATTATTGTTTCTATGGCTATATTAACAATATTTCATAAACAATGTCAATAAATAATCGAATGTTTTTTTATTAGCAGTCAATAACGTTCGTGTTTTAGTTATATTCAAAAGAAGAATTGCAACTATATACAAGAAGAAAAGGGAATTAGAATATATATTTCTAGAGATCTATTTTATGTATTTATCGTTTAAATAGCACTTCAGTATGTTTTTAATCAAAATATATACACTCTTGTATTATTATAACGATTTAATTTCTAAGGAGGATAACTGTTAAAGAAAGAACTTTGCTATTATCCTATTTATTTTTCTCTATTGCAGTAATTTCTGTAATTATTAAATATTTATTTATAGCATCTCATTATTTAAAATATATACTTATGATAGAAATAATGTGTCCTATTTTAAGTATTACTTTAGCGACATTAGGAAAATCAGGAACACAAAAAATCATTACTATTATTTTAAAGAGTCTCTACTTCATTCTTTTTTCGTCTGTAGCTTTATTAAATTTACGGATTATAGCATTCGGTAAATAAAAATAAACACAAAAAAACCTAAGTCAAAATAACTTAGGTTCTTGCTTGGCGACGTCCTACTCTCACAGGGACAAGGTCCCAACTACCATCGGCGCTAGAGAGCTTAACTTCCGTGTTCGGTATGGGAACGGGTGTGACCTCTCTGCCATCAT
>NZ_JAKUEU010000055.1:0-35299 GCF_022663075.1 Bacillus cereus group sp. BfR-BA-01441 | reverse complement strand
GTGGGACATCTGGACTTGTTACTGTTGAAGATATTTTGGAAGAAATTGTTGGAGATATTCAGGATGAGTTTGATACGGATGAGCAGCCAGAAATTCAACAAGTTAGTGAAACGAAGACGATACTAGAGGGAAAAGTACTTGTTAGTGAAGTGAATACGTTATTTGGTTTAGGGATTGATGATGATGGTGTTGATACAATCGGTGGTTGGATTTTAACGAAGAATATAGAGATTGCTGAAGAGGATTCCATTGAAATTGAAAATTATAAGTTTTGTGTGAAAGAATTAGATGGACATTATATAAAAAGATTAGAAGTTACAAAGATAGTAGAATCGATTGTTATTTTAGAAGATGAAAAACAAATTTCGTTACAAGAGCAAATTAGCTCGTAAACTCTGCTATATAGCAGAGTTTTTTTGAGCATAATGTTTTTTGAGGGATAAGGGCTATGATACAATGACATAAGTCAAACCTTTCACTAGGTGAAGTATTGTTGTATACATATATTTGGAAGGAGAAGAAGTATGAAAAAGCATTTATATATAAATGGAGATTGGAAATCTGTAAACACGTATAAACCATTATACGCACCATATTCTGAAGAAACATTAGCGGAAATTGCACAAGGCACGGAAGAAGATGTAAAAGAGGCTGTTACCGCTGCAAAAAATGCAATGACAAAAATGAATAAATTATCTGCATATGATCGTGCGACTATTTTAGAGAAAGTTGCACAAAAAATGGATGAAAGAAGAGAAGAATTTGCAGAGATTATTGCAAAAGAAGCTGCAAAACCAATACGTGCTGCAAGGGGAGAAGTAGATCGTACTGTTCAAACATACAAATTTGCAGCTGAAGAAGCGAAACGTATATATGGTGAGACATTGCCATTAGACGCCGCACCTGGTGCAGATGGGCGTATTGCATATACAATCCGAAAGCCGATTGGGGTTATAGGGGCTATTACACCATTTAATTTCCCATTAAATTTAGTAGCGCATAAAGTTGGACCAGCAATCGCTGCCGGAAATACAGTTGTATTAAAGCCAGCTGATCAAACGCCATTATCATCTTATGCATTAGTTGAGTTATTTGAAGAGGCAGGATTGCCAAATGGAGCTTTAAATATCATTTCTGGCCCTGGCCCCACGGTTGGTGAGGCAATCGTCAAAAATGATTACGTTGCT
Source organism: Bacillus cereus group sp. BfR-BA-01441 (assembly GCF_022663075.1). Taxonomy (NCBI): domain Bacteria; kingdom Bacillati; phylum Bacillota; class Bacilli; order Caryophanales; family Bacillaceae; genus Bacillus; species Bacillus cereus group sp. BfR-BA-01441. Next base: position 34,112 of record NZ_JAKUEU010000055.1, on the reverse strand, counting down.
TCTATTACTTTTACCGGAAGTCCAAAAGTTGGAATCGGAATAAAACAAAAGGCTGGGCTAAAACGAGTTACGTTAGAACTAGGCTCAAATGCTGCTGTTATTATTGATGAAGATGTAGAGTTAACAGATGAAATAATTGAACGTGTAAAATGGGGAGCATTTGTTAATAATGGGCAAGTTTGTATTTCAGTACAACGTGTTTTTGTACATGAAACGAAAATACATGAATTTCTCTCAAAGCTAAAGAAAGCGATGGAATCAGTTGTTGTTGGTGATCCATTGCTTGAGGAAACGGATGTATCAGCTTTAATTTCAAAAAAAGATGTAGAGCGAATTGATATGTGGGTTCAAGAAGCAATTAAGGAAGGAGCAACTGTTTTATGTGGTGGTAAGAAGCAGGATGCAAGAATTTTTGAACCGACTGTATTAACAAATGTTCCAGATCATGTATCTGTGCAGTGCCAAGAAGTATTCGGTCCACTCATGACAGTAAATACATTTAAAGAATTTGATGAAGCGATTGAGCAAGTAAATAATTCGCGTTACGGCTTACAGGCAGGAGTATTTACAAATAATTTATTTAAAGCAATGCGTGCAATTGATGAGCTAGAGGTTGGTGGTGTCATGATTAATGATATTCCAACGTTCAGAGTAGATCATATGCCTTATGGTGGTGTGAAAGAAAGTGGCACGGGACGCGAAGGAATTAAATATGCAATAGAAGAAATGACAGAAATGAAATTAGTATGTATTAAAAAATAAAGTGGAAAAACTTAAAACTTGCACTAAAAAACGAGTAGGAAATGTTTACGATTCCATACTCGTTTTTTACGCTTCTAGTAACTATTTAATTAAGTGTAACTTTTACTTCATTTCTTGTTTGAAAATAGTATCTTCTACATAAATTCGTTCTTTATCTATAGCAGTAGCATGAGTTAATACTAAACCGATTGGTGTTTTTGTATCTTTATTTTGAACAATTGTAAAAGGAACATTTTTTTCGTTTGCTAATTTAATGTATTTTGATAAATGTGGGTAAGCAATGCCACCATTTAGGAGGAGTTGTAATGATTGAGAAGAGCGCATGCTACCCGCCACTTCAGAGTATACATTACTTTGCATTACTTGACCGATTGTTAAAGCGATTTCCACACGCTCACGTAATGTAGTTAAATACATATTACGTTCTTCTGGTTTGTTTTGCTTTTGGCCGTAAATGCCTTCTTGGAGATAATCTTCCACATTTTTATTTACCATATTTTTCACACCTTTCATTTTCTATTGTACGCAAGAATTAAAAATGATGCAAAAAAAAGTCGTTTTGACTACGGAAATAATGAAAATATGTGAAGGAAAAAGGGGATTTGTATACAATTAGTTAAATAAGAAAGAAAAAATAATTTTATCAACAGAAATTAACAAAATGTGACAAAAATCTATTAACGAATCGTATTTTTTGTGTTAATATTCAAAATATAAAGGGTATTCGTCGTATGGAAATGGAGGGAATGGAGGTTTTTCCAATCGATAAGGATATTAAAGAAATATTTTGTTCACACTTGAAAAACAATAGGCACCAATTCGTAGAGAACTGGAAAAACAAAATGATAATTTCCGAAAAAGATCCATTTAAACTAGAAGTAGTTCAAAATGGAGAGGATTTACTAGAGTTAATTATCGAACTTACTATGGAAGATAAAGATATAAATTATCTTCAACCGTTATGTGAGAAAATTGCTATTGAACGTGCTGGAGCAGATGCGAATATTGGAGATTTTGTTTATAACGCAAACGTGGGAAGAAATGAACTTTTCGAAGCGATGTGTGAATTAGATGTTAGCGCTCGTGAATTGAAACCAATTATGGCAAAAATACATACTTGTTTTGACAAATTAATTTATTATACCGTTTTAAAATACTCGGAAATTATATCGAAGAATTTAGAGGAAAAACAGCAATATATTAACGAAACACATAAAGAAAGGCTGACGATTTTAGGGCAAATGTCAGCTAGTTTTGTACATGAATTTCGTAATCCGCTTACTTCCATTATGGGGTTTGTTAAATTATTAAAGGCGGATCATCCGAGTTTATCGTATTTAGATATTATTTCGCATGAATTAGATCAATTAAATTTTCGTATTTCGCAATTTTTACTCGTATCGAAAAAAGAAATGTGGAATGAATCGGAACGGTTTTGGCTTAATGACTTGTTTCAAGACATTATACAATTCTTATATCCGAGTTTGGTCAATGCGAATGTTTTGATTGAAAAGAATTTACCGTATCCAATTCCGCTTGTTGGTTATCGGAGTGAAGTGAGACAAGTATTTTTAAACATATTAATGAATTCAATTGATGCTCTTGAATCAATGAAAGAAGAACGAAAAATTATCATTGATGTATTTGAAGAAGATCAAGCTATTCGAATTGTGATAAAAAATAATGGACCAATGATTCCAGCTGAAAATGTAGAAACGATTTTTGAACCATTTGTAACTACTAAAAAGTTAGGAACTGGTATTGGATTATTTGTATGTAAACAAATTGTGGAAAAACATAATGGATCCATTATGTGTCGATCAGATAACGATTGGACAGAATTTCAAATTGCATTTCAAAAATAAACAGTCTACACCAAATGAATGGTGTAGACTGTTTTAATTTGTGAGTATAACGGCTTCTAATTTAGGATCTTTAGTTGAATAACCTACTATTGAAATTGTATAAATAACATTTGGTTCAACATTGAATTTTGGTATAGTCAATAAAACGTTTTTATTATCTGCTAGTGAAATTTCAATATCTGCTGTACCAGGGCTAACTTGCAAAAAATCTGTTATTTGTTTAAAGAGTACATTTTCAAATAAATGATCCCCATCTTTTAAATCTACGTTTACAACAGGGGTATCTGGAGAGAAATGTGCAAACCGTATTTTGGCTTGACCAGCTGGTAAATGTGTATTATCAAGTATAGGCTGTAATTGTAGGTGATTATCACTATTTATTGCAGCAAGAGTATAAGTATGATTTCCCATTATTGGTACCAACGCTGAAAAGATTGGAGTTTCATTTCCGACAGGAACAATATCTATACGGTATTTACCTTGCACTAATGATAAATAAGGGCTGAATTGCTTAAATGAAATATTTTTAATAACCTTTTGTCCGTTTACTAAAATGTCAACCGCTGGTATATTTGGATCGGCATGAAAAATTCTTATATGTGACGGTAAAGCAGCTTCTTGTGAGTCTCTTGTTTCATACGCCTGTACAAGTTTTGATAGTGCATCGTAATATTTCATATATAATTCTATATATTTTTTAGGATTACGAAACTGATAGTAACGTGCGAGTTGTTCGTATTGTGTAACTTCTTGTCCATATTTTTCGATTTCAGATTGAGACATGAACATTCCTCCTTTGTCATCATTAAAACTATATGCGAAGCAAGAAAGCGGTTATGCAAAAAAATGATTTTATAAAGGGAAAATTAAAAATTGACAACAAATATGTTTTCATAAAGAGGTGCTGGTGCTTACGAGAATTTCGCAGAGTAAAGCAGTACATATGACTGTACGAAAGTAAAATAAATGCCAAATTGAAAGTGCATTTCAATTAACATATTGAATACATGTCCAAAAATCGCTAGAAAACTAGGGATTTTTTTAATTATAGGCAAATACACATACAAAGTGATAATTGTCCTACATAAATTATAAAGGAAAGATACTTTGAATCTGAGGAAAGGAGTGCCACTTCGGGATAGGGATATCCCGATAGTAATTGTGAATGAAGTTATGAAAAGGTTTTGTGTTATAGGCTGTAGGATGAATTTGTAAACTTCATTTTTCTATTTATTTTAGCAATTGACAGTATTAACCCATAAGAGAGCGTCATGACGAACTGATTAGTGTGGTTAATCGGTTCTTTTTTTATAGTTTAAAACTGAAAAGTTTACATAATGAATAGGAATCTGAATTGATTAGTAAGGTGGGTGTCGAAATTTGTTTTAAAATATGCAATTTAAAGTAGGATAATAGGAAGGAGTTTAACGGGAGTTCCGTCGAAGTGTACAGAATGTCGGCATTTAAGGACAGCTGGCATTATGCTATAAAAACATTTGGTGATGTAGTCATTTCATATAAAAAGGAGGGTTATTTGGGCGTATAGAAAAGGGTTGGTCTTCGTTTTTTAGTTCTGAATTTTCTGTTTTATAAAAATTTTTAAGCACTCATTTGTATATTTTATAATAGTTTTTTGATAAATTCACTGCTTTTGCAGAGGATTCTTTTTTATGAAAGAAACGTCAATTTTCTTCATATATATATACAAATTGGAGAAATGGGGGAGCGCTATGCGCGATTACTTAATTAAACCACTTGTTGGTCAGCCGTATCCAATGATTTCACATGGAAAAGGTGTTTATTTGTATGATCAAAATGGCAATAAATATTTTGATGGTTCGTCAGGAGCAATTACGGCAGGTATTGGGCATGGCGTAAAGGAGATTGCAGACGTTATTAAAAAGCAAGCTGAGGAGATTGCTTTCGTTTATAGATCACAGTTTACGAGTGAACCAGCTGAAAAATTAGCGAAGAAGTTAAGTGATTTAAGTGTAGGAGATTTGAACTGGAGTTTTTTTGTAAATAGTGGTACGGAAGCGAATGAAACAGCTATGAAAATTGCAATTCAGCATTTTCAAGAGCGAGGTATTCAAGGGAAACATAAAATTTTATCAAGATGGATGAGTTATCACGGTATTACGATGGGTGCTTTATCGATGTCTGGGCATCCACTACGTAGACAACGTTTCGTATCTATTTTGGAAGATTATCCGACTATACCAGCTCCATATTGTTTCAGATGTCCTGTTCAAAAGGTATATCCAACTTGTCAGCTGGCATGTGCGACTGAACTAGAAAGGTCAATTGAAAGAATTGGTGCAGAGCATATTGCTGCTTTTATTGCTGAGCCGATTATCGGAGCAGCTGGAGGCGCGGTTGTTCCGCCGAAAGACTATTATAAAGTCATTAAAGAGATTTGCGACCATTACGATATTTTATTTATTGCGGATGAAGTAATGACTGGGCTTGGTCGTACTGGAGCATGGTTTGCGATGGAGCATTGGGGCGTAGAGCCGGATATTATGACACTTGGTAAAGGGTTAGGAGCGGGATATACACCGATGGCAGCGACAGTTGTAAGTGATCGTGTTATGGAACCAATATTACGTGGATCACGTTCAGTAATGAGCGGTCATACGTTAAGTGCAAATCCATTGTCTGCAGCAACGGCTTTAGCTGTTATTGAATATATGGAGAAACATAATCTTCCTGAAAAAACAGCAGAAAAGGGAGAGTATTTAATAAAAGGCTTACAGAAAGTTCAGCAACAATCGACAATCATTGCTGATGTGCGCGGAAAAGGGTTGCTAATCGGAGTAGAATTGCAACCGTTTACAAAAGCGTCAGAGCTTATTTCAGTTGCAGCTAAAAATGGTCTGCTTTTATACCAAGCAGTTTCAGGGCAAGCAGGAAAAGAAGATAGTGCACTGCTTGTAGCACCGCCAATGACAACTACATATTCCGAGTTAGATGAATTACTTTCAATTTTCTCTAAAAGTGTGGAAGAGATGATGCAAAAAGGAGGGCATAGTATCGCATGACAACTATTACAAATACATTCGGTAAATTAAAAGAAATTGAGGAAGTAATTTCTTTGTTCCATGATGATATGACATTGATGTTTGGGGGATTTGGAGGGATTGGATCCCCTCCATCTTTAATACAGGCAATTTTAGAAAAAGGCGTTACAAATTTAAATTTAATTGGAAATGACACTGGATTTCCTGATGTAGGTATCGGTCGTCTTGTTACAAATGAAAGAGTTAAATCAATAATTACTTCTCACATTGGCTCCAATCCAAATGCAGGAAGGCAACTAAACGAGGGAAGGTTACAAATTGAGTTTTCTCCGCAGGGAACATTAGCAGAGCGTATTCGCGCTGGTGGCGTTGGTCTTGGTGGTGTTTTAGTTGATGTTGGTGTTGATACGATTGTGGAAGAGGGAAAACGAACAGTTGAAATGAATGGTAAGACTTACTTAGTTGAAACAGCATTAACTGCTGAAGTTTCAATTGTATATGCGAAAAAGGCAGATCCGTTTGGTAATCTTGTATTTGACAAAAGTGCACGAAATATGAATCCCCATGTAGCTATGGCTGGGGATATAACAATTGTAGAAGCAGAAGAAATAGTCCCGCTTGGAAGTTTAGATCCAGAGGAAATTGTCGTTCCAGGTGTTTTCGTAAATTATATTGTACCGTCGGAAGGAGTGAACTGGAAATGGGTATGGGCGTAGAAGTGAGGGATAAGATTGCTAGGCGTGCGGCGAAAGAAATACAAAATGGTATGATTGTAAATTTAGGTATTGGCATACCATCGCTTGTACCAAATCATTTGCCTGACGATATAAATGTTATGTTTCATGCGGAAAATGGAATCGTCGGCATGGGACCAACGCCAAGTAAAGGGAATGAAGATGAAAATTTGTGTAATGCAGCAGGTTTACCAACTTCTCTTATAACAGGAGCGAGTTATTTCGATAGCTGCACAGCGTTTGGGATGATTCGAAAAGGTTTGCTAGACATAACGATTCTTGGTTCATTACAAGTAAGTGAAAATGGTGATTTAGCAAACTGGATTGTACCTGGAAAACGTGTTCCAGGTATTGGTGGAGCAATGGATTTAGCACAAAAAGCGAAGCGGGTCGTTGTTGTGATGAATCATGTTGATAAGTACGGAAATGCAAAAATTGTTTCAGAGTGTACATTGCCATTAACTTCAAAGAAGTGTGTAGATTTAATTATTACTGATATGGCAGTCATGGAGGTAACTCCGAGTGGACTTATATTACAAGAATTAATGAGCCCATACACAGTAGAAGATATAAAACGACATACAGAAGCTGATTTTCAAATTAGTTCTAACTTACTAGTAATTGAATGAAGGGAGATGTAATATATGGAGCAATTAAAAAAGCAAGTTTGTGATTATATTGAGAGCCATGAAGAGGAAAGTGTGAAATTTTTAAAACGATTAATTCAAGAAAAGAGCGTATCTGGTGATGAAAGCGGTGCGCAGGCAATTGTGATTGAAAAATTACGTGAATTAGGTTTAGAGCTCGATATATGGGAGCCTTCTTTTTCTAAAATGAAAGATCATCCTTATTTTGTATCACCCCGTACAAGTTTTTCAGATAGCCCAAATATTGTAGCAACTTTAAAAGGAAGTGGCGACGGGAAATCTATGATATTGAATGGGCATATTGATGTAGTTCCAGAAGGGGATGTGAATCAGTGGGAACATCATCCTTATAGCGGTGAGAAAATCGGAAATCGTATATATGGCCGTGGAACGACGGATATGAAGGGCGGAAATGTCGCACTTATGCTTGCGATGGAAGCGATTATTGAATCTAACATTGAATTAAAAGGAGACATCTATTTTCAAAGTGTAATAGAAGAGGAAAGTGGCGGAGCAGGGACATTAGCAACTATATTACGAGGATATAAGGCAGATGGTGTCATTATTCCGGAGCCTACTAATATGAAGTTTTTCCCGAAACAACAAGGTTCCATGTGGTTTCGTCTACGTGTAAAAGGGAAAGCTGCACACGGTGGAACGCGCTATGAAGGGGTTAGTGCAATTGAAAAAAGTATGTTTGTTATAGAACATGTAAGAAAGCTAGAGAAGAAAAGAAATAGTCGAATTACAGATCCGTTATTTAAAGAAATTCCGATTCCAATTCCAATTAACATTGGGAAAATTGAAGGAGGGAGTTGGCCAAGTTCTGTTCCCGATGAATTAATTTTAGAAGGAAGATGCGGTGTTGCGCCGAATGAGACTATAGAGGCGGCAAAAGAAGAGTTTGAGAATTGGATTGCTGAATTAAATGATGTGGACAATTGGTTTGTTGAAAATCCAGTAGAAGTAGAATGGTTTGGAGCGAGATGGGTTCCTGGTGAACTAGAAGAGAATCATGAACTCATTACGACACTTCATCACAACTTTGTTGAAATCGAAGGGAACGAACCAATTATTGAAGCATCTCCGTGGGGGACTGATGGAGGTTTATTTACACAAATTGCAAACGTACCAACAATAGTATTTGGTCCAGGAGAGACGAAAGTAGCACACTATCCAAACGAATATATAGAAGTTGATAAAATGATAGCTGCCGCAAAAATTATTGCATGTACATTACTAGATTGGTGTGAGGTGAAAAAATGAAATACTATGAATCTTTTAGAGAACAGACGAATTGTTATACAGTAGAAGGTGTTTTAGATTATTTTAATAAGCGTATTCGGGTAGATCACTATACAGGAAATGTTGAAAGTATTATACAGACAATTGACGAACTAGCAGAGAAACATTCTTTCACTAAATGTATTATTAAAGGAAAGGGAGAGCATGTTTCAACATGGCTCTCTTTCGGTTTTTTGTTGGAAGCAACGATACCTCATTATTTTCAAGGACACGATGCATACTTTTTTGTGAAATATAATAATGATGAAAGACGAAATAGTATGCATTGGATTGAGGAAGATACTATATTAAGCGGTGTAAAAGGAAAAGAAATAAAAGAAAAAGTAGTTCCAGAGAAATTTTTGCTGAGAAAAGCGACTGAAGAAGATGCAGAAGAATTAGCAACTGTATTCGGAAAAGTATTTGAAGTGTATCCGACACCTTTAAATGAAGCGAGTTATGTATTACAGACGATGAAAGAAGACGATACAATTTACTACGTGTATGAATTTGAGGGGAAAATTATTAGTACAGCATCTGCAGAAATGAACATAAAGGAAGGGAATGCAGAATTAACGAATTGTGCTACTTTACCTGAATACCGTAAACATGGATTTATGAAAAGTTTACTAATTAAATTAGAGGAAGAACTTCAAGAAAGATCTATTTTCTGCTCCTATACAATTGCTCGATCGCTTTCTTTCGGAATGAATGCTGCCTTTCATCAATTAGGCTATACGTATACAGGAAGACTGGCGAATAATTGCTACATTTTCGATAAGTTGGAAGATATGAATATATGGGTGAAAGATCTATCTAGCTATTCGAAAGCAGTAAAACTTCCGCCTCAAAATTTGGCTGTAAAGCAAAACAGTTAGGTGGAGCTGGGTGTTTGAAAAAGCCGTACTAATTAGAGTTTCGAGTTATCTAATGAAAATATAAAATTGATTAAAATTATAGAACGGAATCGTCATGCTTACAATCGCACATAGGTGTGCCGAAAATTCGGCATGTAATTGCTGGATTTTCGGCAAAAGGGGGGATGACATTGCTAGCAGTTTCGACACAAGAAGTCATTGAAGCGATTTTGGGCAGTATTGATGAGGCTATACACGCTGTAGATGAAAATGGAATTACAATATTTTATAATTCTGTAGCTGCAAAACACGATGGATCGAAGATTGAAAAAGTGTTAGGGAAACATCTGTTAGAAGCGTTCCCGTCTTTATCAAGGGAAACGAGTACATTGATGAAAGTACTAGATACAAAAAAACCTATCGTACATCAGGTACAACATTATCAAAATTTAAATGGTGAAGATGTTTGTACAGTAAATACGACGTTACCTATTTTTATAGATGGGAATATTGCTGGGGCTGTTGAAATTGCAAAGGATTACTCTACAATTCAAAAGCTTACTGACACAATTGTTGACTTACAGTCGAAAATAAAGCGATCATCTAGAAAAAAAGTGATTAAAAAGCACGCTGCATTTGAGACGATAGTGACAAATGATACGCGGTTTAAACAGACGAAAGAGTTAGCACAAAAAGTAGCACCAACAGACGCGAATGTTTTAATATATGGTGAAACAGGAACAGGAAAAGAACTGTTCGTACAAGCAATTCATGAAGCTTCTAAAAGAAAAAACAAGCCATTTATTGCACAAAACTGTGCAGCTTTACCAGAGTCGCTATTAGAAAGTTTATTGTTTGGAACGACAAAAGGAAGCTATACGGGAGCGATTGAAAGAGCTGGGCTATTTGAACTTGTTGATGGTGGGACATTATTTTTAGATGAACTGAATTCAATGCCTCTTGATTTGCAGGCAAAAATGTTACGAGTGTTAGAAGATGGAGTCATTAGAAGAATTGGTGATAATAAGACGAGAAAAGTAGATGTTCGTGTTATTACCGCGATGAACCAGCCTCCAGAAATATGTTTACGAGAGAATAAAATTCGCACTGATTTATATTATCGCTTAAACGTATTTTCATTATATATCCCACCGCTTCGTGAAAGAACTGAGGATGTACTATTATTAGCATCTTATTTTTTGAAAGAATATAATAAAAGTTATAAAAAAGGTGTACTTCAAATTGATGAGGAAGCGAAAGATAGACTGCAAGCTTATCAGTGGCCTGGAAATGTACGGGAGTTAAAACATACGATTGAACATGCTGTTATTATTGCAGAAGGGAATACATTAACAGCCAATTGTTTACCACGTACATTTCGGAAAGAGAAGTTTTCGAAGAAGAAGGGTATAATGCCACTTAGAGAAGCACTTCATCAAACAGAAAAAGAATTAATAGATCAAGCGTTGATTGAAACGGAAGGAAATATATTACAAGCCGCAAAAATGTTGGGTATCCCTCGTCAAACGCTTCAATATAAACTGAGCAAGTACGACAAAACCGCCGAATAATCGGCGGTTTTTGTGTGTTTGCACCAATAAAAGAGCGTTTACATATATAAAAAGTAATGAATATGATGTTAAGTATTGATTTCATACAACGCTTAAAAATATTTTTTCGCTTATGTAATAGGGTTCTCCGCACATTTACTTATCAACAATGTAAAGTTGGCATAACTATTGCTTATATAAAGGATGAGCGTATAAAAAGGGGGAATAGCAATGTTACATGATGTATACAAACCAAATCGTCACTGGAAGGATATCGAATTATGGAAAGATGTTACTGAAGAGCAATGGAATGATTGGGTTTGGCAATTAACGAATACGATCAAAACGTTAGATGACTTAAGAAAAGTGATTAACTTAACACCTGAAGAAGAAGAGGGCGTTAAAATTTCAACGAAAACGATCCCGTTAAACATTACACCGTACTATGCTTGGCTAATGAATCCTGATGATCCACGCTGTCCGATTCGGATGCAATCAGTACCGATTTCGGAAGAGTTATATAAAACAAAATATGATTTAGAAGACCCGCTTCACGAAGACGAAGATTCACCAGTTCCAGGGCTAACACATCGTTATCCGGACCGTGTACTATTCTTAGTAACAAATCAATGTTCTATGTATTGTCGTTACTGTACACGTCGTCGTTTTAGTGGACAAATTGGAATGGGTGTACCGAAGAAACAATTAGATGATGCAATTGCTTATATTCGTGAAACGCCACAAGTACGAGATGTATTAATCTCCGGTGGTGACGGACTTCTAATTAACGATAAAATTTTAGAATATGTATTAAAAAATTTACGAGAGATTCCGCATGTTGAGATTATTCGTATCGGAACGAGAGCACCAGTAGTATTCCCACAACGTATTACAGAAAACTTATGTAACATTATTAAAAAATACCATCCAGTATGGTTAAATACACATTTCAATACATCTATTGAAATTACTGAAGAATCGAAAAAGGCATGTGAAATGTTAGCGAATGCTGGTGTTCCAGTCGGAAACCAAGCAGTAATTTTAGCTGGTATTAACGACAGCGTTCCAATTATGAAAAAACTTATGCATGACTTAGTAAAAATCCGTGTACGTCCATACTACATTTATCAATGTGACTTATCTGAAGGTATCGGTCACTTCCGTGCACCAGTATCTAAAGGTCTTGAAATTATTGAAGGTTTACGTGGACACACATCTGGTTATGCTGTTCCGACATTCGTTGTTGATGCGCCAGGTGGAGGTGGTAAAATTGCACTTCAACCAAACTATTTAATCTCACAAAGTGCAGATAAAGTTGTACTTCGTAACTTTGAAGGTGTTATTACGACGTATCCAGAGCCAGAGAGCTATATTCCAGGAAGAGCGGAAGGATACTTTAAAGAGATTTATCCGAACTACGAAGAAAAACGTTCAGATGTTGGTATCGCAGGTCTTATGAGCGATAAGAAATTTAACCTCGTTCCAGACGACTTACAGCGTATGAACCGTCGTAAAGACTACGAAGATAATGATACGCATGCATCTTTAAAAGATAAACGTGATAAACGCGATCAATTAAAAGATAAAAAATATCAAGCACAAATGGCTAAGTTAGAAGAAAACGACAAAAAAACTGAGGGTGATGCAGTATGAATTGTATGTGGTGTGACAGTACAGAAGCGAAAGAAAGCTTGAATACTGTATATTGGGAATTACCAGATGGTACGAAAGCCATTGAAATCCAAGAGACACCATGTATTTCTTGTTCCTCGTGCGGGATGGACTATCAATCAGACCATACAGTAAAAGAAATTGAAGATCAATTATTCTTAATTTACACGAAAGATTTACCAAAACAACTAACATATGAAGAATTAATGGGAAGACCGCGTCTATTAAAAAGAAATTATTTCGACTTTTAACCAGCTTTTATGCTGGTTTTTTTCTTTTTTGCCTTGTATAATGTACCCAAGTTAGAAAGGTAGGGAATATTTTTGAAAAAGACATTTTACCATTATATGATGAAGCATCGTGCAGCTTTATTTAGAAATGAAATTTCAGATTTAGCAGAGGCGATGTATGATGATTTAAGTTTTCCGAAGCAATCTGAAGACTATGATGAAATTAGTTCATACTTAGAGTTGAGCGGAATGCTAGAAAGTATGTCTATATTTGATGAAGCCTGGGATTTATACATACAAGATAGATAAAAACTATTTGAAAACATACAGAATACATTACTTTATTTAAAGTGAAGTATTCTGTATGTTTTTTTATTATGAAATTTGTTGATTTGAAGCTAGTCTAGTTACTAGCTTTTGTTTGAGTGTAATGTAAATTTTATAAGATTATATTTTTTATTGAAAAAATTTATGAATATAAGCTTCTGTGATAAGCGTTTTTATGTAGGTTGCATATACTGATATCAAAATCACGACGTCAAAAAAAGGAGAGATAGAGATGGCAAGAAAAAAACAACCTAAATACAACGTAGGGGACATAGTCGTGATTACGCTATATGGAACCGTTGGGAAAATCACAAATATGAAGGTTTTAGATGGAGTTTATGTATACGAAGTCAATAATCACGATGGATTTTACGTAGAGCAAACATTGCAGCACGTTACAGAGCAAGATATGAAAAAGGGCGATACGGAGTGGATTGAATTAAATTATAATTTCACGTTTGGTGATCTTGTGCAAGTAACTGGATATGATAAAGATGTTTTCCGTATTGTTGGTTTTCGTACAGAAGTATGGAGATATAAGAATGACGCATGGGAAGATACAATTTATGAATTGTCACGGATTACGGATGGTGAATGGTTAGAAGCGGATGAATCAGATTTAACGTTACTCGCCAATGCTCAAACGGCAAATGCAATTTTGAAGAAAATGAAACAAGATAAAGCAGGTATGAATAAATTAGATTTAGGAAAGTTAAAGTCAATTAACAACTCGAAAAAAGTGAGTGTTAAGACGAATCGTCAAGAAATCATTGATGGATTACTTGATATTTATAACGATTATCAATTATTGTTCGATACATTTAAAGATGAAGAATATAAAATTGTAATGGATGTTGTTCATAATTATTTAGTTAAATTGACAGAGAAAAAATAGTTAACTAGAAAGAGAGAATAAATTGAACAACAACATATGCAGTATAAGGTATGCCTACAACTATTAAAAAAATAAAAAGCCACTTTATAAGAGAGTCTGCCCATTGATCTTCATGCATGAACTCTTCTTTTGTTTGTCCTACTTCATATTGATTTTCCATTATTATTTCCCCCTTTGAATAGCTTGTACTACAATCGTATGCATCTCGTCCAAAGCTTATGACCTATAAAAAAATAAAATCTATTTTTCTAATCTCATATACATAATTTTGAGATTTTTTCATAAAACAGAAATAAAGGAGTGATGCTCATGAAGGAAATTGAAGTCGTGATTGATACGGAAGAGATTGCGGAGTTTTTTTATGAGCAACTAATTGAAAGAGGGTACGTCCCAAAACGAGAAGAAATTGAAGATCTCGCAGATATTACATTTGAGTATTTATTAGAGAAATGCATGATTGATGAAGTTTTTGATGAAGAGGATGAATGAAAGTAACGACGGGCATAACTCGTCGTTTTTTACTCTTTACAAACCTGTCACAAATATAGTCAATAATTATTGGTATAATGAAAAGGAAATTTTACTCAAGAGGTGAAGGAATGTTCAAAAAAATTATTGATTCTTTATTAGGAAAGAAAAAATATCGTTCGTATTCAAGTAGTGATTATCGTCGTAGAGGGCGCTCGTATTCAAGTAGCGATTATAAACGACGTTCATCTGGTTATGGACATCAACATTATAAAAGAAAACGTAAAAGCCGTAGCTTCTTTTCAAGTAGCTGATGAAATGGCGTCGTGTACTAGCATTATTTGATAGACCACTGCGAAAAAATACAATTGTTGCAGAGCGTTATAAAATTGAATCAGTAATTGGAATGGGCAGTTATGGGGTTACATATGTCGTTAATGATTTACAAATAAATAGATATAAAGTCTTAAAACAATTAAGACAAAGTAAACAAAGATATGAGTCTGGTAGAAAATCATTTGAACAAGAGAAAATGATCTTACAAACATTAAATCATCATGCAATTCCTAGTCTATATGATCATTTCCTATGGGAGAAAAAGAGCTTCTTTGTGATGGATTACATGCCTGGTAAAAATTTTGAAGATTATATTTTCATAGATGGGTATGTATATACAGAACGCGAAGTTTTTGAGATTTTATATGAAATATTAGAAATTGTATCGGTGTTTCATAGTGAAGGCATTATTCATCGAGATTTACGCATTCCAAACATACTAATGAAAGAAAATCAAATTAGTATTATCGATTTTGGATTAGCTAAATGGAAAGGTGAAGATGATGAGCGAGCTACAACTTACGAAGGTGAACAAGCTTTGATGCGAGAAGTTCACTTTCGTAGCGACTTTTATGCGCTCGGTCATTTCTCATTATTTTTATTATATGCAGGATATGAATCTAATGAAAAACAGGAAAAACCATGGTACGAAGAATTAACTTTGGAACATTATAATCGTGAAATGCTTATGCGAATGTTACAAATAAAAACGCCGTACTATGAGAATGTACAAGATTTAAAACAAGATGTAGCTTCTGCTTTAGAAAGGATGGAGACTCCATGTTTCAAAAGTTTTTAGCAAGCGTTGGTATTGGAAGTGCAAAGGTAGATACTGTTCTTGAAAAAGATGAGTATATTGTTGGGGAAGAAATAGTTGGAAAGGTTCATATAACTGGAGGTTCAGTTAGCCAACAAATTGAAAGCATTTACTTAACATTATCGACGTCGTATGTACGAGAAGTGGATGATAAAAAAGTAACAGCAACATATGATTTAGAGCGAGTACGCTTAACAGAACCTTTTTCTGTAGAACCGAATGAAAAAGTTGAAATTCCATTTTCTTTTCCAATGCCAATTGAAGCACCACTTACACTTGGTATGAAAACGGTTTGGATTCATACAGGTCTTGATATTAAACGTAGTATAGACCCAAGTGACCGCGACTACGTTCAAGTGTTACCTAATGCATTATTAAGTAGTGTTTTAGATAGTGTAAATGAATTAGGGTTTAAAGCACGTCATATAGAATGTGAAGAATTACCACATCGATTACGTAAGCAAGTTCCATTCGCACAAGAATTTGAGTTTATTCCGGTTTCTGGAGAGCATTATGGGAAATTAGATGAATTAGAATTATTAATCTTGCCACGTGCATACGACCGACTAGAAATTATTATGGAAGTAGATAGAAAATCACGTGGATTAGCTGGTTTATTCGCTGAGGCGCTTGATCTTGATGAGAAGGTGATTCGTTTTACCGTAACAAGAGAAGATATCCCTGAGATGAAGCAAAAAATTAATAATTATATTTTTTAATAAACTATGCATAAAAAAGAAATGGAGAGGAAAACTAAAACAACCGCTCCATTTTTTTGCATAGTGAGGTTATGTATGTGAAACGATATCGACATTTATACTTGCTAAGTTTTACGTTACTCATTTGTTTTGTCGTATTATCACTTTCGTATCATACCGCTTGTATTGAGAACTTTGACAATATAGTCGCACATTTTATTCAAAGCTTTCGAAACGATTATTTGACGACCTATTTTACTTGGGTGTCTTTTATCGGTTCCAAAAGAATATATTTTCCATTACTCATTATTCTTGTAATGTATTTTCTCGTTAGAAAAAAGTTACTTAGTGCGTTACTTCTAACAATTAATTACTACGGATCTCGTTATTTAAACAGTATGCTTAAACTATGGTACGAACGAGCAAGACCTGATGTCACGCAGCTTGTTACTGCAACTGGATATAGTTTTCCGAGCGGTCATACGATGAATGCTACTGCTTTTTTAGGATTTATTGCATACGTCACAATTACTGAAGAGCGTATTTCGTTGCATAAAAAATTGTTAATTATTCTTATAGCAAGCTTTGTTGTATTATCTATTTCAGTTAGCCGAATATATCTTGGCGTGCACTATCCATCTGACATATTAGCAGGATGGGCAGCTGGCGGTAGCTGGCTCGTTTTATGTGTTATATTCCATAAAACGTTCATAAAAAAAGAACCTATGTCATAATAGGTTCTTTTTTCATTGGCTCAACATGAATGTGTGCATGGTAAATTCCAAATTTTTTGCGCAGCATAGCTTCGATGTTGTCGGTAATACAGTGACTTTCTCCAACATCCATGCGAGCATCTACTTCAATTGTAATATCAACGTACGTTTGATTCCCATACATACGTGCTCGAATATCTACAATGTTTTCCACACCGCCAATATGCTCAATAGCATCAGCGTATTCTTCCATTTTATCAGGATCAATTCCATCTGTTAGCATATGAGAAGATTCTACGAAAATCTCCCATGCAGTTTTACAAATAATAAGACCGACAATTAAAGCGGCAATAGGGTCTAAAATAGGCATTTGGAACTGAGAACCGACAATACCTACTACGGTACCAATACTTACGAGAGCATCTGATAAATTATCCTTTGCAGCGGCTTCTAATGATTTACTTTTTGTTCGTGCTGCAATTTTTTTCGTATACAAATACACGCAGTACATAACGACAGCAGAAAATAAAGCAACCCATGCAGCGAGTACATTAGGCGCTGCATGTTTCGGATTTAAGAAAGATTGAATGGCACTAATAACAACTTCTAATCCGACTGTTGCCATAATGAAGGACGCAACAAGTGATGCGATTTGTTCGGCACGCGAATGCCCATACGGATGATCTGGATCACGAGGTTTACGAGATATTTTTAGACCAATTAATATCGCTAAAGAAGCACCGATATCCGTTAAGTTATTTAAACCGTCAGCGCGTAATGCGCTAGAGAGGGTAATATAACTGATGATGATTTTCATAGAGGATAAAAATATGTAGGCCATAATGCTGACAATAGCACCTTTATCAGCTTCTTTATGAGAAAGAGTATCCATTTTAATCACTCACCTTTCTTTAAAGGAATTTCTTTCTATAAATAGAGTATCAAACGAAAGTCGTGTGGGTCTATACAAACATTGTTGACGTTTTATAGCTTTTTAAGAAGGGGATAACAAAGTTTCGTAAAGGAAAAATATGTTGAAAAGTACAAAGTCAAGGTGTGAACCTAATTGGAGTTTATTTACTAAAGAGATAGGAGGGTAGATGGATGAGGAAACGAATACTTTTCTTACTACGTATTATTCTTATCATGACAAGGTGTAATTCATTAAACGATGAAAAACTTCAAAAGATAATTGTGAAAATAGATGAAAGCCCTCTGAAAAATATTTTCCAGAGGGCTTTCATTTTAGTATGCTTCTAAAAACTCAGTAACTTGCTCTTCTGTTTTTGCATTAGCACTATGTAAGTGGCCTAGCTTCTCACCGTTTTGGTATACAAGTAAACTTGGAATACCCATTACTTGATACTCTTCAGCGATACTTGGAAACCCATCTTTATTGATAGAGTACCATTCAAATTTATTGAACTCTTCCATTACATCTCCGATAAAGTTGTCCATACGTACGCAATCTGGGCACCATGTAGTAAAGAACTTAACAACTACAGGCTCCTCGCTTGCGATGATGTCTTTGAATTCTTGTTCTGTTTTAATTTCTTTCATAAGTAAAACTCCTTTCAATATCACACGAATTTATATGCAAAATTCGTATTTGCAAACATGTTGCAAACTTATTATTTGTTTTTTAGTTTTGTAGTTCGTTCACACTTATAAAATTATATGTAACATGACTGCGCTACTAAGTGTGAAAATAATGGAACCTCACTTTTCTTTATAAGCTTTTTCCAGGATTGTGTCAAACTTTTGAATTTTATACAGAAATTAAAGAAGCCCACACTTTGATTGAGTATGGGCAGAGTGACTAAAATTAATCGCTTATTAATTTCGAATAGATATTTAAATCGATAAGCTTTCCAGCTGATTTTTCGCTCTTTCTCAGAATCCCTTCTAGATTAATTAACTTTTATTATACAAGAAAATAACTACATTGAACAAAAGCGTTAATTGGAGGTAACGAAATGACAAACTCATCAATTGAATATTGCGTTCAGTGTGATTAAGAAAGTGGTGTATAAAGATGGGACGAGATGAGAGTTACTTCCGAGCTAAAAAAAGAGTAGATAATTTAAACTCATTTTACATGCATTTAACCATCTACATACTAGTCAATCTGATGCTTTTTTACTTTTTAAGTAGTGAATTAGCTATTTTTTATTTTATAAAGAAATAACTCGGAAGCTCATATCCTTTCATGATAATATAAGGTGAAGAGGAGGGCCTTCCCTCTAATTATTAGTACACACTAATAAGGTTTTACGGGTAGTTAATTTTTTATCTAACTTCCTCGTATGTACTGAATTTTAATGTGAAAATGTTCGTTAATAGGAGATAAAAGAAAAAAGAGGATATATGAATGCTTGTATTAGGTTTTATATTAATTGGTTTAGGTGTTTTTATTGTTTGTCTGACTGTAATTGATGGAATCAGAGAGACAAAGGAACATAGTTTCAGTGGGTTTAAAGATTTTATTATTATTGTGCTGGTGCATATTATAGAAATAATCAGTGATTTATGGGGATTCCGATTGCTATTTATATTGATAGGATTGGTTTGCATCGGATTTGGCGTTGCTATTTTAATAGTGGAATTGTAGTGGAAGATAAGTAAAGGCATCTAATTAAGATGCCTTTTTATATTAATTCCAAAAATTGAATAAGGTTAGAAATTATATGGTTGTAATGGGAATTGAGGGATATGAATAAAAAAATTTTATCCCGCTATTTGTCGGGCAGTAAATACCCCCACCTCAAAATTCAGCGGAAGCAAAGAAGTTAGGTGGGGTCGGGCTGCCAGTAAAAGCCCGATTGGTGAGAGCTGATTAAAGTTTCACTTTATTAGGGATTTGCCTTAAACATTTATTACAGTCAAGAATATTTATAATAATATGAACTAAAAAAGGTCCAATTTTTGTAATGTTGGAGGGGATTATTGTGGACATAACTCAAAGCGTATCAAGAATAGTGGTTAATGGGAAAGACCTTTCTTTCACTTCAGTTCAAACCTCTGCATGGAATCATGGACCTGTAAATGATTTAATCGTTACGACGAATCAGAGAGTGAATGAGCTTTATCAATTCATGTGGTCGCAAGTACCGGTTACGATTTCGGTATATTTCCTTCAAGGAGCGGATTTACTTAGGTTCGTTAGGGTTGCGGGAATTAATGAGCGTGTAACAGGAGAATATGTATATCATTTCATTTGGTGATAAGAAGGAGTCAAAGTAGTCTAGCAGCTACTTTTTTATTTTGTCATTTGAATATAAGCGAGCGGACTAGCTTTATAGTACCCACTGAAATAAAGAATCATAATATAATTTGTAATAAATTATACGGGAAGGGAGCTGAAAATCATGTTTTATTCATATTTTAATTCTGAAACTGGTATGCGACCAGCGTATGGTACATCTATAACGTATAGTGGAGCACAAAGTACAGTCCAAGCTATTCAACAAGCATTGCAAATGCAGCAGCAAGGTGTACAACCGTATTATTCATCCGTAGAGTATTTTTACCCAGTACATCAAGTTACACCGTACGGAAGTTCTTTTCTGACTATTCCATATGGGACTGTATACAACTTATAACTAGTAAGGAATGAAGTGGTGTATATAAATAAGGGTGCAGGTTAATAGCGCCCTTATGAATAATAAAAATAGCTAGTCCAAACCTTATAAATCAATCTTACATAATATGTAGTAATAAGTTTGAAAGGGGAATTAGTATGTCTTGTTATTACTACTGTAAGTATTGTAAAGAGTATAAAAAGAAGCATCATGATTGTTGTAAGAACACTTGTAAGTGCCATGATAACAAGGACAATCTTGTTAGAGCATCGGCATTTAGAGCTAGAAATACTGTGAATCAAAATGTTCCTGCTAATACTTTTGTGAAAGTGTTATTTCAAAATGAACAATTTGATTTAGCGAATGAGTATAATCCAGCAACATCTATTTTTATGCCGAAGACTAAAGGTGTATATTCTATTATTGGAACGATTGGTTTCTTTCCAAACGATCCAACTTTAAATTATAGAGCGCGTGTAGAAATTCGTGTGAATGGAAACGCAGCGATAGCTATAGATAATGACTTTTTTGGTCCAATAAGTTTTGGAAATGTCGTAAGTGTTTCGACGATTGTTCAATTGAATGCAGGGGATGAAGTTGAGATTTATGCACAAAGTAGTATAGATGGAGTTTTAAGTCCTTTAGAAGATGGTGCACATTTTGAAGCAGCAAGATTTCCTTCTCCAATTAAATAAAGTCATTAAACAATGAGTTTGCAGAAGCTTAAAGGTAAACCCTCACCGAAATGGTGAGGGTTTTTTAATCTATTAAAAATAGTAACAGGTCGTCCAAGCTATTCTAATCTATATAGCATACTATGTAAAAATAAGTGTAAAGGGGGACTCACTATGTCTTATTATTACTGTAAGTATTGTAAAGATTACAAAAAGGAAAGTCATGATTGTTATAGGAAAAGTAGTAAATGTGATAGGAAGTATGTAAAGGTGAAGTGTTGTGATGATAAGAAAGAGGAGCTTGTAAGGGCATCGGCATTTAGAGCTGTGAATACAGTTAATCAACCTGTTCTAGCAAATACTCCTGTTAAAGTATTATTTCAAAATGAACAATTTGATCTAGCGAATGAATATAATCCAGTAACGTCGATTTTTACTCCGAAAACTAGAGGGGTATATAGTGTATTAGGAAATATAACATTTTCTCCAAATGATTTTAATGTAAATTACAGAGCTAGAGTAGAAATTCGTGTAAATGGCAATCCGGCAATAGCGATAGATAATGATTTCTTTGGAACAGGAGTATTTTTTAATAATGATGTTTCCGTAACTACTATTCTTCAATTAGAAGCAGGAGATTTAGTTGAAGTTTTTGCAGAAAGTAGTATTGCTGGCGTAATTGTACAAAATGTTAATGGTGTAAATACGGTTCACTTTGAAGCGGCAAGATTTCCTTCTCCAACTAAATAAAACTGATTATTAAATGTTTTTTAGTAGGTTTAGTTAATCCCCTTACCAAATGGTGGGGGATTATTATTGTTTTTCTAAAATATATAAGTAAATAGGTAAAGCGTAGTTTAATTTGTAAGGGCTTCAACCTTCTTCAGATAATAAACAGAATAATAAGTAACATGCTTGTAAAAACGCATTGTTAGTAAGTTTACTAGTTTTCTTATAGAACAAGAAAGACGGAATACATAAAAGATCGTATCATTATGTTTTTTCTTTACCATATAGAAATTATATATTGAACATAGATTTGTGTAGGGAATGCTAATACACTGAAAAGAATAGCATAAAGGCGATTACACTATATAAAAACAAAATCAATCCTAAGATGAGTAGTATTGGATGCAACTTGAACATATTTGACCTCCTTGAGTATATAAAGAATTTTAATATATTGTTGGTCAATTTAGAAGGGGGACGGTTACATAAAAAAAGAGCATACATAAAAAGTACGCTCCAAAGAAAGATAGGTTTTATGAGTGGATAATCTCCATACGATAATATATGTTCTTTTCATAAAAACGTGTAAAAAATCAATGAATTATCAATGAATTATCAATGGAATATCATAACATGAGTAATTTTAGTCTAGGAATGCAGTTATTTTCTTTCTCGGTTATTTTAGGTAATAAAGTTGTGAAAATCGTGCATTATGCGGACTAACAACGGGATAGCGATCGTACTTCTGTTACATATTTCTTAAAGTCTGGGTATTGCGTGATAGTTTGACATTTAGGGGTGCATAGTTGATTAATTATAGACACATTTGTAATTACTTCGTTACAAGGACCGAAAAATGTAATTTTTAGCTTTGAATTTGGTGGGATTTTGAACACGATAGGTTTTTTTTCCATGAAATCAGCTCCTAATATTGAGTATTATAATTTAATGGATATAGAGTCGTATTAGTATAATATGAAATTTCAGTGGATTTGCTTATAATAAAGAATTTTATAGTAGTAAAAGTGCTTAAAGATGTAAAGGGGAAATTGAGAATGGAAAATAAAATGTTTAATTAATATAATCAATAAATACGCAAATGGTTAGTATAACTAATGCATTTTTTTGTTTGTTACATATTATGTTAGTAAGAATGGTATAAGGAGGTAGTATAAAATAGTGGAAGAAAATGTACAAGCTCAGCTTTCGCCACCGTGGATCACATATTTTAATGAATTAAAAAATTCAATAGGTGCTGATCCAACTGTTACAGTTGGGCCGCTTATTCCTGTTGGTGGTAATTATATTATTTTAGTGCATGCGTTAAGCAACGAAAAAGCGAGAGCATTAGCAACGCTTTTAAAATCTTTTGTACAATTTGGGAATGTAAGTGTGACAGTTATTGTAACGAATAATGAGAATGAAATTGTAAATCCATTTCCTTGTCCACTAGATGCATTTGAAATAGCTCATTTATTTCAAGTAGCACTAGAAAATAATCCTTATTTTGAACAAGTTGTGGTACAGCCTCAGTTCCCTGGCGGACCGAATGTTGTTTTTCCGGTTTTCGCTGCGGAAGTCATTCAGTTTTTCAATGACGATATTTCTAACTTATGTCAAACGTTTACAGGTGTTGCGGCCAATGTGTTTCGTGATGTAATGAATGATGAGGTTTGTGGTATCCCAATTCTATTTTCCACAAGTTGTGTTATGAGCAGTGAAAACTCACAATTACAAAATACAGATTTAGCACCAAAGTTGTTTTATTAAACTGTAAAAAGACATTTTCAGTAATAGAAAATGTCTTTTTTATGCACCAATAGTGTTCAGGTTGGAAAATTGCAATTTAATAGGAGTAAACTTCAATTAATTAAAATTTTTCTAAATCTCAAATTTCATGTAGAGGTAGTAATTTTGACTTAAGAATATATAGAAAATGAGGGATGAAATTTTTTAGTTGAAAGGAAATCGATACTGAAAGTTATAATTTAATAATACAGGAGATTTTTTTTAATATCTGTAAAAATGATTGATAGGACGAGATTACATAATAAATGAATAGTAGGGTATATTTCGAATGTTTTATGTGGCATACATGTTAAAGTTGATAGAAATATTTCTGAAAGAGAATATATTTTGAAAAATAGTAAAGATTCTTTTTATTTATATTATAGATAGCTAGTTTTAGAGAGAGGAGGCTTACAATAAAACAAGCTATGAATAAGACATTCAAAAGGAGCTGGAATGTATGGGGTATATTGTAGATATTTCAAAATGGAATGGAACTATTAATTGGGATATTGCAGCATCTCAGCTAGATTTAGTGATTGCTAGAGTTCAAGATGGCTCTAATACGGTGGATTTTATGTATCAAAATTATGTTAGTGAAATGAAAAAGCATAGTATCCCATTCGGTAATTATGCTTTTTGCCGTTTTATATCTATTGCTGATGCAAAGAAAGAGGCACAAGATTTTTGGAATCGTGGTGATCAATCAGCTAAGTTTTGGGTGGCGGACGTAGAAGTTCAAACGATGGCAGATATGCAAGGCGGGATACAGGCATTTATTGATGAATTACGCCGTTTAGGTGCGGAAAAAGTAGGATTATACGTAGGGCATCACACGTATTTATCATTTGGAGCATGTAATATTGAAGCTGATTTTGTATGGATCCCTCGTTATGGAGGGAATAAGCCAGCATATCCATGCGATATGTGGCAATATACGGATTCAGGGAATGTTCCTGGGATTGGGAAATGTGATCTGAATCGATTAGTAGGAAATAAGTCACTTTCTTGGTTTATAGATTCCAACAAAGCAAATCAATCTAACATAGTGTATACACAGCAACCGAATGGCATTGGTATTGCAGTTTCGAAATATCCTGATGGATACGGAATAAATTTATATGAAACTCCCATGACCCCTCAATTTACAGGTGCACTCACTCAGAAAATTCCATATTTAATCTTAACAGGTTATTGGGGAGGCGGTGAGCAAGATATGATTTGTTTAGAGAACGATAAGCAGTGGGCATATTTAAAACATTTTAATGTGAAATGGTTTTATGCAACTTCGAAATATCCTGTCGGTTACGGAGTAAATTATTATGAAGAGCCTGAATGTATGAATTATAAAGGGAATATAGATGGATCGACATCTTTTCGAGTGTGGGGTAGAGTGGGAAATGCGGTAGATATCGGGCAGAATAGTTGGATACCTGAAAAACATGTAATTATTAAGTAACTATAGCGGCAGTATTGTTTTTAAGGAGTATGTAAAGAGTCTTCTTACTATACATAATAGTAAGAAGACTCTTTACGTTTAAAAATGAAAATACATGATACATAGTCTACTCATATGAAATGAATTACATGTAGAAAACACACTGTTTTCACAATGACTGTGTATAGTTAATTTGCATAATGATAAAAGTGAGGTATTTGAATTGAAAAAGAAAAAAATATTTATTGGAACAATTATTTCATGCGTGATGCTAGCATTATCTGCATGTGGTTCCTCAGACAACGTAGTAACATCAAAAGTAGGGAATGTTACAGAGAAAGAATTAAGTAAAGAATTACGACAACAATATGGAGAAAGTACTTTATATCAAATGATGTTAAGTAAGGCATTGTTAGATAAATATAAAGTTTCAGATGAGGAAGCAAAAAAGAAAGTAGAAGAAGCAAAAGATAAAATGGGTGAGAACTTTAAATCGACTTTAGAACAACTTGGATTGAAAAACGAAGATGAATTAAAAGAAAAAATGAAGCCAGAAATTGCATTTGAGAAAGCGATTAAAGCAACAGTTACAGATAAAGATGTGAAAAATAACTATAAACCAGAAATGAAAGTAAGTCACATTTTAGTGAAAGATGAAAAAACGGCTAAAGAAATAAAGGAGAAAGTAAATAATGGTGAAGATTTTGCTGCCTTAGCAAAACAGTATTCAGAGGATACTGGTTCAAAGGAACAGGGCGGGGAAATATCTGGTTTTGCTCCTGGGCAAACAGTGAAAGAATTTGAGGAAGCTGCGTATAAATTAGATGCAGGCCAAGTAAGTGATCCGGTTAAAACAACTTACGGTTACCATATTATTAAAGTGACGGATAAAAAAGAATTGAAGCCATTTGATGAAGTAAAGGATAAAATTCGTAAAGATATAGAACAACAAAGACTACAAGATACGACAGGTAAATGGAAACAACAAGTAGTCAATGATTTATTGAAAGATGCTGATATTAAAGTGAATAATAAAGAATTTAAAGATACATTTAAATTTCTAGAAAAGAAATAATGACTGTAATCATAATTAGAAAAGGGAACTCATATAGAGTTCCCTTTTCTAATTAGTGTGTGAGTTATAAATAGATAGTAAGACAATACAATATTACATTTAAATATTAAGAATTACAATGGAAAATTATGGTTTATAATTATTTCAACGAAAGTGGATATTCTACGGTTTTCATTATGCAAGTTTATTACATATATTTACTCTTTAATAATGAATATCGAACATAATTTAAAAAATAATACATATAATGTTTTTGAATAAATATTTAACATGGATAATTAGTAAAAAGCTGAGCATTCGATTGGAAAGGATGTTCTTTTTGTTGTGAAAATTTTAGGATAAAGAATGAATCGTTTTAAACGCATCATTTACCGCATCAATAAATTAAGGTGGGGAGAATATATGAAAGTAATCTTTCAAGGAGAGGGCGGAGCGAAAATTTTTGAGTCATATGATGAAAATATAAGTGATTTATTAGTTATATTAAAAGAAACGAAAGGGATTAAAATTGGGATGGTTGAGTATAAAGTGTTAAAGTACGAACTTAATTATTTTCGTCATCCGAAAAAAGCGGATACAGAGAGAGAGTTACATATAATAGTACAACCTAAGTATATGTAATAAAATATAATAATAAAAATCACTGATTCAGTTTTGTAAAGTTCCATAGAGTATGTAAGAAAAGAGAGTGTTGTAAATGCTCTCTTTTCTTATGCTTTGTGAGTTCGTTCATCATAGTATATGTTTTCAGTTATAGATGGTTAATAAACGATAAAAATTTAAAACTTTTTCGTTTAGGCAGGGATTTTATATTTGAGTAAATAAATATATTATGAAGTATTTTTTATACGAATATTGGAGGAGTATAAAATGAGTTTAGCAAGTTACATAGGCTGTAATGTAGAAATTCCGTTAACGGATCCAGATTCTAATGATGTAATTGTTTTTGGACCGTGTTTTTCAGATGAAAGTATGCTTGAAATTGTACAAGATTATCAATTCCAAACAAATTACATATATGAGGTTTCAACTAATTAGGGAATTGAACTTGTCGAGTGGCAAAATGTAAAGGAAAAAAAAGAAGCGAAAGAAAAACTTTTAACTTTATGCAAGATTATGGAAAGTTATTTGGAAGATGGAGACTATTTCGAATTATTTAGTTGTTGGGTTGGTGATGAAGATAAGGAACGAGTAGGGGAATTGAACTTAAAAATAAATCATTTTAATATAGATGAATTATGTATTCCAGAAAGAACATTAGTTAGGATAGAAAAATAAGCTTTGAATATTTTTTAGAAAAAGGCGATTTCACTTTGTGTGAAGTCGCCTTTTAGTTTTTATATGCATTTTATATAAGAAATGAAAAGTTTATTTGATAAAGGAAAAAATATGGAGATAAATAAAATTATGTTTTTTGTTAAGAAATAATAAGTATAGCTCTTCTCAAAGGAACGTAAGTTCGTGTATAATAAGAACGAATGTTCTTTTGAGAGGTAACCTAATTATAGTTTAGAAGTAAATTCGAGTTTAGTAAGTATTAAAAATAACTAAGGGATAGCATGAATAAATAAATGTATAAATGATCAAGGAGATAAAAAATGAACGATGTAAAGATACAAAAAGAAGAAAGAGAGTGGGTTCCGTTTACAGTAATGTCCGAACAACTTTTAAATATGAGAAAGATTATTGGAGAGAAATTAAAAGTACAAAAACCGCTTTTAACAAATGAAGCAAAAGAGAGGATTTCTGATAAATTATTAACGTCATTACTGTCTGAGAAAGAAATATTGGTAACATATTTTGAAGATGGTTACATATTAACAAGCTACATGACTGTTGTACATATCAATCCGGTAAAACAAATTGTAATTTGTACAGACGCCTTTTATAAAACTTACGTATTTAACGCTATGGATATTATTGAAATAATGTAAAAGAAGCTGAATATTTAAATGGCAGCTTTTTTTATTTCTGATTTATGAGACAAATAATATAAGAAAAAGCAGCTAGCTTTGTGCTAGCTGCTGAGCCCCAGGGAAAGGGAGAAAAAGATAGGGTACTCCAAAATCGATAAGAGCTGTCAAACAGCCTGATTATAGTATAGACAAATTAAAATTTTCTATACAAAAAGTTGAACATAAGATTAGGCTGTACCCACTTGGTTTTGATCTGCAAGGTCAGAATCAAATGTATTGGTCGCGCTAACACCGCTAAAAGTATTAACAACAAAACCAACGTTTGATGCGCCGGAACCATTATAAGCTTTCGTATTTTCTTTCGGAGAAACGTTGTAGAAATCACCTAAGTTAAATGATCCATTACTATTTTGTACAACTAAATTTCCTACAACTGATGGCATAATTTTCACCTGCTTTATAAAAAGTTGTTAACATTACTATATGGAGTTATAGTCCAGATGGTTCATATAATAAAAATTGTGGAATAGTAAAACGTTTGGAGCATGGATTTCAATAAAAGTGTGTTAAAATTAATATAATAAAGTTGAGTAATTTTTTTAAAAAATTTGTATAATTGATATATATGAAAATAAAGGAGGCAAAATGTAATGAAAGATATTATGAAAAAAGTTGATTTAACAGATGCCAAATCAAGTAATCTTGTTGCACTAATTTATAGTAATGAAGTTATATTAGTTGAAGACGCATTTTGTCCAAATGAAATAAAATTAAAGTTTAATGAAATTGCAATTTTATCTGCAATTAAAACAGCTCATATTGCGAAAGTGTCTATTAGGAAAGAACTTGAAGCGCTTTTTCATGATACGGGTGTTATATTAGTGAAACAAAATGTTGATTATGGTAGTAGCCAATCTATTACCATGCATTTTGAGCAATTTAAAAAGTTGCAAGATGAGATTGAACATTTAAATAAAAGTATGTAATAAAGCAGCTAAATAAAGGTTCTATCATCAAGGTGGAATGTGTTGTGTTGAAAAAGTGGTTTAAAAATTATTTGGGTGAATCGCATTGTAAACATAAATATGTTTTTATTAAGATGCAGGATAATGAGGATTTTAAAAAAGGTACATTAGGTGTAGTTTATATTTACCAGTGTGAGAAATGTGGAAAAGAGAAGTTGAAATGTAAAAACAATAATGAAACAAACAATGAATTTTTAGATATATAGCAAAAAGTAACCATGATGGTTACTTTTTTTGTTTATGTATACAATATCAAAACCATTACTAAAGTATGAGTTGAGTTAATACTATAGTAAATCGCTGAATAAAAATGAAGAGAGTAAGATATAGGGAAGGAGGATGAGAGAAATGAAGCGAAAAGAAATTAGTAAATCTGTAATTATTACAGGCGTGACACAAGGGTTAGGGCGTGCGATGGTTGATCGATTTCATGAATTAGGGTGGAACATATATGGTTGTGGACGTTCAAAAGATAAAATTGAAGAACTAAAAAAACAGTACAGTAAAATACATGATTTCCAAGTAATTGATGTTTCAGATTCTCAGCAAGTTAACAATTGGGCAAATTATATACTTAATACACATACAGCTCCCGATATGATAATAAATAATGCATCGATTGTAAATCAAAATGCACAACTTTGGAAAATTACGGCTCAAGAATTCGAAAATGTAATGAATGTAAACGTGAATGGTGTAGTAAATGTAATAAGAGCATTTGTTCCAGCGATGGTAGCTAGGAAAGAAGGAATTATCATTAATATGAGTTCTAGTTGGGGGAGAGAAGGTGAGGCTGAGCTTGCGCCATATTGTGCCTCGAAATTTGCTATTGAAGGTATCACTAAATCTATGGCCCTGGAATTACCCCATGGCATGGCTGTAGTTGCTTTAGATCCTGGAGGGAGTATTAGTACTCCAATGCTGAAGTCATGTGCGCCACAATATATAAATGAATCGCCTACACCTGAAACTTGGTCACATAAAGCAATTGAATATATATTGAATATAACAATAGATAAAAATGGAGATTCATTGACATGCCCAGCATGCATATAAAAGCACCTTTAAGGTGCTTTTATATTAGTAGCACATTATATCATTCACAAAATTACATCTAAAAAATAAAATAAAAGATTAAGGGTGAGGTTTGTTTGTTTTGAAAGCTTTAGAAAATATTTAAATAGGTGATAAAAATGAATCCAAGCAGTTTAAAAGTGACAGGGGCATGGTTTCAAGTGGGAGGGAATCTTACAGCTGCTATTGGAACGACAAGAGGATTTATTGGAGAAGAGAAAGTTGAATCGGATCTTGTTATTGTAGGAAGCTCATTACAAGCCCTCGGATATATATTACAAATCATTGCGAGCAATTATGATGATGGGGAAGAAAAAAGAGAAAATCAAAATATAGGCTTAGAGAATCAAAGTAAATTACTTGATCAAATAGGAATTGAGTTATTAGCATTAGGCAATATATCAAATGTAATAGGAACATATTTTAATATAAATGAACAATTGAAAGAAAATGATTATCTTATCATTACAGGGAACAGTTTACAATCGATCGGTGCTTTTTTAGGAGTAGAAGCAGCTTTGTTGGATATAAATGTATTACAGAAAATTATTATACTGGGTAACTCCATGCAAAGTTTAGGGGCTGGATTACAAGCATATCAAGGTGTTTCAAATGTATTGAAAGATGAGAGAGAAAATGAAGATAGTATTTTTGATAAGAAGGATGAGAGAATCATTGCACTCATTGGTATTTGGATACAAGCGATAGGAACGTTAATTTCTGCAATTGGAGTAACTGCAATAGAGGAAGAAAATAGGCTAGAAAACAATAAAAAGTCTGAAATACTTATTTAAATAGAAGGAGATACATTGATTTTAGAGGTAGGTTAAGATTAAAATGGTAGTAGGTTTTTTTGCGTATATTTTGAAAAGTGATATATAAAATACAAAATAAGGAGTTTTCAAGGGATGATGTATTTATTAGCAATTCTTCTTCCACCTGTTGCTGTATTATTTTGTGGAAAACCAATTCAGGCAATCATAAATTTCATATTAACATTAATATTTTGGGTTCCAGGAGTTATACATGCAATTCTTGTAGTGCATGATAAAAAAGCTGATCGGCGTTTGAAAAAACAAATTCAAGCATATGATGAAATTAATAAGAGGAATCGAAGATAATTCATCTGCAAAATGTTTTTAAAAGAAAGGAGGATTAACCTCCTTTCTTTTTTAGTGGGTGTTAAGTTTAGATTTTTGTGTGGCGGAAAGAATTTTTAATGTAAGTATTATGATAATAACTTTTAGATTGTGCATGTAATAGGCCAGTATAAATACTTTCTGGTACATTAAAGAAATCGTACATACCATTCTTTAATTGGATTCGCAAAATCATAGAAAAAGGATTATAACCAACAGCAACTATATTTTTTGAAATTACGGGAGATAGCTTCATCATTACGCAACTCCTCACTTTTCATTTTTAATACTTTTTTGTAGATGTTGAGGTTGTGATGTTGAAATCCTTATAATTTAAGAGGTATTATACTTATATGCAATATATTAAATGTTTGTTATACGTAATTATAAGGAAGTTCACACGAAGTACATATCGTTGTGCTATTTTTATTTCACCTTTGATTTATAAATAAGAAAATATTGACCATTTGAAAAAAAGGTATATTATTTATACGAGGTATTAAAAATTCACTTTTTACATTCTATGCTTCAAGGGGCAGCGTTATTAGGAAAAATAGAAGTGAAAATAGTTTGTATAAGAAGTATTCTAAAATTTATAATCTGTGAATTGGGAAAATATTGAATGCTCCAGGTCAATATACTTTCTTAATCAAATTTATTTTAGAAAGTGACCTCAATATTTTTAAGTAAATCAACGGGAGAATTGAAAGGCAGGAGAAAGTAACATGTCAGAAAATTATCGTTCTCGAGAGGAACGACGACAAGTTAAAAAGAAAAAACAACCAGCTTCTAAAACACAAAAGCCAAAAGGTAAAACATCATTCTTTCGCAAGTTTTTAATTACTTGTTTATTACTTGGTATTGTTGGTTTAGTGGCAGGGGTTGCTACCTTTTTCGTAATGATTAAGGATGCACCAAAACTTGAGAAAGCAAAACTTGTTAATCCGTTATCCTCAAAAATTTATGATAAAAACGGGGATTTGGTATATGAATATGGAAAAGAAAAAAGGACGAATGTTACGTATGAGCAAATACCTAAATTAGTAGAAAATGCATTTTTAGCGACAGAAGATTCACGTTTTTATGAGCATAGCGGAGTAGATTTTAAAGGTACTGCCCGTGCTGTTCTAGTAAGTCTTAAAGGGGATTATGGTTCTCAAGGTGGAAGTACGATAACACAGCAAGTTATAAAAAACTACTTCTTATCAATGGACAAAACACCAAAGCGTAAGGCGCAAGAAATATATTTAGCTTATAAGCTAGAACAACAGTATTCAAAACATGAAATATTAGAGATGTACTTAAATAAAATTAACTTAGGAAACCGTTCATATGGGATCGCAACAGCAGCACAAAACTACTATGGTAAAGAATTGAAGGACTTAACATTACCAGAAGTTGCGATGCTTGCAGGTTTACCGAAAGCACCGAATAACTATGATCCAACGAAAAAAGAAAATGTTCAAAAAGCAACAGAAAGAAGAAATGTTGTTCTAAACTTAATGAACCGACATGGATATATAACAAAACAGGAAATGGAAGAAGCATCAAAAGTTGACGTAGAAAAGGGGCTTAAGCCTGCAGCTCAACTACAAACAATGCCATACCCTGCATTTATGGATGCAGTTGTGAAAGAAGTAGAAAAAGAATTACCAGATGCTAATATCGGTTCTGACGGTTTAGAAATTTATACAACGTTAGATCCGAAAGCACAGAAACTTGCTGATAATATTTTAAATAATAATATCATTGATTATCCGAACGATAAATTCCAAGGTGCATTCACATTTATGGATACGAAAACAGGAGAAGTTCGTGCTATAGGTAGTGGCCGTGGAGAAAATAAAGCTGTATTTAAAGGGCATAATATGGCAATTGAATTAGATCGTGCAGCTGGTTCAACGATGAAGCCGATTTTCGACTACGCTCCTGCAATTGAATATTTAAAATGGGCTACGTACCATCAAATTGATGACTCTCCATTTAAGTATTCAACGGGACAAGAAGTACGAAATGCAGATAGAAGTCATATGGGTCCAATTACAATGCGTGAAGCATTAAAAATGTCGCGTAATATTCCTGCAATTAAAACTGCAAAAGAAGTAGGGATTAGTAAATCGAAAGAATTCTCTGAGAAACTAGGTATTACATTTAATACAGCACCGACAGAATCGACAGCGATTGGTACAAATGAAGTATCGCCAACTGAAATAGCGGGTGCTTATGCGGCATTTGGTAATGAAGGTAAATATACGAAACCGCATTTTGTTAAGAAAGTCGTTTATCCAGACGGTAAGTCACAAAGTTTTGGACAAAAACCAAAACAAGTTATGACAGATTCTACAGCATACATGATTACTGATATGCTTCGTTCTGTAGTTACATCAGGTACTGGTACATCGGCAAATGTAGGCTCTTTAGATGTAGCTGGTAAAACGGGTACGACAAACTATTCATCAAAGCAATTAGCTCAATATAAAATTCCAGAAAGTGCAACTCGTGATAGTTGGTTCGCTGGATATACACCGCAATATACGATGGCAGTATGGACTGGGTATATGAAAGATGGTAAAGACGAGTATATTAGTAGTAAAAATACGAAAATTGCACAGTTGATCTTTAAAGAAATGATGAGCGAAATGGCTACAGATAAATCACGCTTTAAAATGCCAAGTAGTGTTATTCAAGAAGGTAGTGAGCTACGTATAAAAGGTGAAAAACGTGATTCATCGCCAAATACTAGCGTACCGGATACAACGGAGCAACCAAAACAAGATCAACAGCAAAAAACTGAAGAAG
>NZ_JAKUEU010000054.1:0-35670 GCF_022663075.1 Bacillus cereus group sp. BfR-BA-01441 | reverse complement strand
GGAAGTAGAAGCACCTAAAGGTTACGAATTATTAAAAGAAAAAATAACTGTAAAAATAGAAAAAGATGCAGTAGTAGAAATTAAAATAGGAAATAAGAAATTGCCAGATCCAATGGGGAAAATGAAGCTTGTGAAAGTAGACATAAGTGATAAAAATAAAAAACTAGCAGGGGCAAAGTTTCATATAGAAGATTCAAAAGGAAAAATAGTTGGAGAACTAGTAACAAATGAAGAAGGAGAAGTAATATCAAAAGACTTACCAAAAGGAAACTATACCTTAGTGGAAGTAGGAGCACCTAAAGGTTACGAATTATTAAAAGAAAAAATAACTGTAAAAATAGAAAAAGATGCAGTAGTAGAAATTAAAATAGGAAATAAGAAATTGCCAGATCCGACTGGGCAATTTGAAATTGAAAAAGTTGATGATATGGATAGTGAATTAAAGCTAAAAGGCGCTGTATTTCAAGTGTTAGATAAAGAAGGGAAAGAAGTTAGTAGATTAATAACGGATGAAAAAGGAAAGGTGATTTCCAACCAATTAGCAATTGGAAAGTATACGATTAAAGAAATAAAAGCACCGAACGGATACATGTTACTTAGAGATCCAATAGAAATAGAAATTACAGAAGCAGTAAAGACACAAAAAATAACAGTGAAAAATGCGAAGAATAACTGGGTAATTCCTAATACTGGTGGGAGTGGAACAACAATTTTTTACGTAATTGGTATTATGCTAATGTTTGCTGTGCTATATTTCTATAAGAAAAATCGTATATTATGAACTAATTTTATAGAGTTAGACAGATCGTTGCGTTAGAGAGTTTTTAGGACATGAGTTCGGTATTGTACTGGACTCATGTTACTAAATTTGTTGAAGGAGGAAGGATAATAGTAAACATAGAATATGTTAATGAATTAAAATATTCAAGAGGTGAACATGGTGGCAATAAAACAAGACGAAATTAAAGTAGTTGTCGGAGCTGGAGTGTTTAATAATAATCCAGGTTGGATTCAAACGCAAGAAGATGAACTTAACTTACTAGATAAAGCTACGTGGGAAGGAAGATTTGAATACAACTCTATTTCAGCTATTTTAGCTGAGCATGTATGGGAACACCTTACTTTTGAAGAAGGTGTAAGAGCAGCTGAAATTTGTTATGAATTTTTAAAACCATCTGGTCATATTCGGTGCGGAGTCCCTGATGCATTCTTTCAGGATGAGGCATATCAAAATATAGTTCAAATAGGGGGCCCCGGTCCGAAAGATCATCCAGCAGCAAGTCATAAAATCGTTCATAATTATATAACATTAACGAAAATGTTTGAAACTGCTGGATTCGAGGTAGTTTTACTTGAATATTGTGATGAAAATGGTCGGTTTTATTACAACGAATGGGATGCAAACGACGGTGTTATTTTCCGTTCGAAAAGGTATGATTCTAGAAATAAAGGCGATAAACTTGGTTTTCCATCGCTAATTGTCGATGCGATTAAGCGCTAATCATTCAACAAAAAAGGAGTTAATCCTATGATTTCATAAGTCGCAAATGCGGCTTTTTTATTTGTACATAAATCTATATTTAATTTTCAATATTATATAACTCGATTTAGAAAATATTTAAGTTTTTCTCAGCACCATTCACTTTAAATTAACACTTCGTTGACATAAATATTTATTTTATATTTATATTCGTGTAAAATGAAATGGGAACATATATTCTATATAAGGAGACAATCAAAATGATAGCTGAAATTAGGAAACTAACTGATGGATATATTGTAAAATTTGAACGCCAATTTCCATATACGGCAGAAGAAGTTTGGTCTGTATTAACAGAAAACAGTAAGCTGAAAAAATGGATGCCCAATTTACAGATTGAAAGCCTTAAAACTGCTGGAATAATAAAGTTCGACATGATGGACGGTTCATTCA
The DNA here is from genome assembly GCF_022663075.1 of Bacillus cereus group sp. BfR-BA-01441. Lineage (NCBI taxonomy): Bacteria > Bacillati > Bacillota > Bacilli > Caryophanales > Bacillaceae > Bacillus > Bacillus cereus group sp. BfR-BA-01441. The sequence continues at coordinate 33,737 of NZ_JAKUEU010000054.1, read as the reverse complement.
TAAATATTGATATTTTAGAGTGTCAACTAAACTCAATACTTGAATTTACTTGGGATAAAGACCGTGTCAGATTTGAAATACATAATGAGGAAAATGGTACTCTTTTACTTCTTAAAGAGTACATTCATGAATTAACAGATCATACACCGAGAGATGTAGCTGGTTGGCATATTTGTTTAAATCTTTTTTCTTTCGTTTTAGAAGGAGAAGAGAAAGAATTTTCTAAAGATGAATGGCAACAGTGGTTTGAAATATACAAGGATAAGATTCATGAAGTGAGAGGATAATTGCATAATAGGTAATATTCATTATGTAATTATTATATTGTAAAAATGCTTTTGTGAATAAATAAGAATAGAGGTTAATATGAAAGTAAATCAATTAATTGCTAATAACATAAATAAATTAGATGCAACTATACCGTTTAATAAATCGTTTGGAATTGCTGGTTTATCTGGATCGGGTAAAACAACTTTTTGCCAAACAATTGGTGAAGAATCAAAAAAACGATTAGTTTCTTTATTACCAAAGGCTGAATATCAATATTTATTTCCTAACATTATGGAAACAAATTTTAGTGCCATTAAGATGGAAGAAATGCCTTTAGTACTTTTTCTAGGAAAATCATCGATTTCGTCTAATCCGCGTTCAACGATTGGTACTCATACTGGTGTTTTTACAGAGGTTCGGGAAAAACTTGCTGAAGTATTTAATCTTTCTCCAGAGGTCTTTTCATTTAATAATCAATTAGGCTGGTGTACTGGTTGTAAAGGCCGTGGTACTACAAAAAATGTTGAGTGTAAAAAATGTAAGGGAAAACGTTATAGTGAAGAAATTGAACAACATGAAATTAATTTGCTGGACAAGCCACATTCAATCTCAAATATTAATGATTTAAGTATTGAATCTATTCTTTCACTAGCAAAAGAGTTAAATATTAGTGAAGAAAAACAGCATATACTGCAAAATATTATTAATATGAACATTGGTTATTTAACATTAAATCGAATTATGGGTACGTTATCAGGTGGAGAGTTAACACGACTTTATTTGGCCGAATTCATGGCAGTAAGTGAAAATGCTGTAATTATTATTGATGAGATTTCAGTTGGACTTGATCATGAAACTTTATTACAAATTTTAGAAGAGATTAAACGATTAGGGTGTAAAAATCAAATTTGGCTTATTGATCATTCAGATACAGTACTAGATACATCTGATGAGCAATTGTTCTTTGGACCTGGTAGCGGAAAATATGGCGGGAAAATTGTGGAAGAATCACCAAGACCAAAGTCAATACTGTGGGATGGAAATAAAGAAATACCAACAGAATTTTATACATTCTATGATTTATATTGCCGTAATATCCAAATAGCTGAGTTTCAAATTCCTAAAAACAGGCTTGTAACAGTTACAGGAGAATCAGGATGTGGGAAATCTACACTTGTCAACGAATGTCTAGCTACAGATTTTTTGAAACGATATCCAAAAGATAAATTAGTTATGGTAGGACAAGACCGAAATCAATCAATTACAAGTCGATCAACTGTAGCAACTTTCCTAGATATTAAAAAGAAACTGACAAAGTATAGTGAAGACATTGATGATATTTTTGAGCGCTCGATTGAGGATATTATTGATGAACTTCCAAATGAAGATATCGCTTATAAACGTTTGAGCCTACTAATTAAATTAGGACTTGGCTATTTAACATTAGAGAGAAAAACACAAACATTATCGACAGGTGAGTTTCAATGTGTTCATTTAGTTTCGGAATTATTTGCAAACACTAGAAATCCACATACATTATTCATTTTTGATGAGCCTTCAAAAGGTTTATCACAAAATATTTTAAATCAATTTATCGATAGTATTAGAGGTATTCTGCAAGATGAATCAGTTTCTATCATTATGATTGAGCATAATCGTTACATGTTAGAAAGCTCTGATTATATAGTTGATTTTGGAAAAAGGCAGAATGAATCTGTAGAGCATTTGGATGTTGTTAATCATGAGGATTACTATCGTCAAAAAAGTAATGTGAATAGCACAAAGAAAATAAATATCTCTTCAATGCTTAAGCAGAAAAAAGGAGTTCACTATTTAGAAGAAAATCATATTAACTATTTTAAAAATGCCGAAAATGTTTATAAGGGCGGTATTTTAAAAAGTTTATCATCAATGGCTAGGTTAATTTATGGTGAATATGAATCTGATACAATCGCACCTGTTATTGCTATTGATCTTGAAAGACATTTATATAGTCAATATAGTTTCTTATATGAGATTGGTGGATTAATTAATCATATTGTAGCTGCTCATCCAATTAATAAAGATACGGGAAGTTTTGATTTCTATTCACAGGACAATCATTGTTCATCTTGTTCTGGACGTCTTCAAATTGAAGTTTTTGATAAAGATATTGCCATTCAAGATAAAAGTGTTCCATTTTGGGATGGGCTATTCGATCCAGAAATCATGAAGGTATTAAAATTTTATCAGCATGAAAAAATAGAATTTCTATTCGAAGAAATAAAAAATGAGCTTGGTCACGATTTGTCAAAGAGCTATAATGATATGTCAGAAGAAGAAAAGCATACGTTTTGGTACGGATATTTTGAAAAATCATTTTATGATAAAAAAGGAAAGACACGCAGAACATGGGTAGGATTTAATACAATTATTGGTGGATATATTGTTATTTCAAAAGCACCTATTAAAGAAGAAATTAAGAGTTCAAAAAAAATGATGAAATGTCCAATTTGTGAGGGGACGGTTTTAAATCATCATAAGCCACTTAAATTTGGTAACGTAGATATTCGTGAAATAATCAATCAGCCTATTAATAAAGTATTGAAAACAGTTGGTGATTTACCGGCACTTGTTAAATTGAAGTCTATTGTTGGTGGCGATATGGTATTGACGGAAGATGTTTCTTTATTGCCAAGAAAAGCACAAGTTGCATTGAAAATGTTTGAATTAGAACAAGCAAGCTTTTCAAACTATGAAATGGTGTTACAAAATGTCTTACCATTCTGGAGCGAAATAAAAGGAAATATCGAATCCATTAGTGTTAATAATCAGGTAACTGTTTGTGATTTCCCTAATGTTTATGAAACGAGAGAAGCCATTATAGATAAGTATTTCACAAATGGTAAATATAAAAAACTTACGTATGTATACGAAGCGTTTGGATACAAAAAATTAGTTACTCAAATTAATAAAATTAAAAAAAGTAATCCATGTCCATTTTGTAAAGGTAAGAAAGTGATAACCGAAGATAATCTACATGATGGTGTCTTTAAACTAACAATTCCATGTGTAACTTGTAATGCAAGTGGTATTAATGACGAAGGGTTAAAAGAAGTTGTTGAGGGCGTGGATGTACAAACGTGGTTAACTGGAAAAGTAAGTGATGTTGTGGATGAAAGCTTATTAACAGAAGCTGTTGCGCAAATATCAATTTTTAATCGCATACGTGAGTTGGATAAACGAGATATGATGGCGGTTTATGAATGTCTTGAGAGTAATCAGTAAATTTTATTAATATAAATTAATAAAACATATATTCTTTATAATGTATATATTAGCGCAGTATAATTAATACAAGGTAATGAAGGTAATGAAAGAAGATCCAATTTCTTAATATCAAAATTAAGAAATTGGATCTTTTAGTATTTTTATGTCTCCATACAATATTTTTCGATAAGAAAAGAAGTAATATGGAAGGAGAGATAAAAAACTAATAGTGATAAACGATTAATATATTATGTAATTATTATATTATAAAAGCTAAAATTAAGGTTGAAAACGGTTCGTAAGTGATATATTTTGTTTATTAATCTATTTTTCATTGTCTGATTTTTTAAATTTAACAGAAATATATACTTGAATGAAGTATATATTTCTGTTAAATTTATCCTATGGATAGAACAAGTTTAATTAAAGGTCATTTAGAAATGTGTGTATTATCTATTTTGTCGAAAAAGAAAAGTTATGGTTATGAGATTATGAAAGAACTTGAAATAAACAATTTAAAATTGAAAGGAGTAGGAAGTATTTATCCTATTTTAACTAAGTTGAAAAATCAAGAGTGGGTTAATACTTATCAAGAGGTAACAGACAGTGGTAAAGTAAGGATTTATTATGAAATTAATGAAAATGGGAAAATACGTCTTGAGAAGAAAATTAATGAGTGGTTAGAATTGCAATTGGACATTCAAACATTATTAAAAAGCGGTTTGAAAGGAGACCTTCTGAAATGAGGAATAAATTGATAGGTAAAGAAAAGCAATTTTTAAGAGACGTACTTAAGGAATTAAAGCAATACGATATTAGTTTAGAAGAAAGGGAAAATATTAAGCGACAAATATTAGAACATATTCAAGAGTGTCGTGAACATGGTGAAGACAGTATAGATGATTTAGGTACCCCTCAATTATTTGTTAAAGATTTTATAGAAATAAATGAAATTGATTTACAAGTTAAAATGAAACAACTTCAAAATGAAAAAGGAAAATTCAACACATTTATCTTACGTGGCATATTCATCGCATTTATTACTTACCTCATCTCGCAAACTACATTTTCAATATTTTTAACTGAATCATTTAATTCAACTAATAGCAAAAATACATTTAATTATAATATTTTATATCGCATATCAGAGAATCAATGGTGGAACGTTTTATTAATAATGATTAGCTTTATGCTCTCTGTAGTAGTGTTTATTAGCTTAGTAAGTTATAAAAAAAGAAAGCTATCTAAAGTATAATGAAGAAAACTATCTATAAACTATTTCAAATCTATATTCTTTGTAATGTAATAGTATTATGTATCATTCATCCAAAATCATATGCTCAGCAAGATATTAAAGCTACTTTAGATAAGTATATTGAAAAATTTATAAAAGAACAGAATATTCCAGGGGCTGCTGTTGCAATTGTACATAATAAAGATGTATTCTTCACTAAAACGTGGGGGATTACTGGGGAATCTGAAAAAAAAATAACTAGTAAAACACCATTTGCAATCGGATCAATAAGCAAATCTTTAACAGCTTTAGCTATAGTGAAATTAATAGAAGACAAAAAGATAAAATTAGAGGATTCAGTTCAACAACATCTTCCTTGGTTTAAACTAAAAGATTCTCAAATATCCTCATCTATAACAATCCAACACCTTTTAACTCATACAAGCGGAATAAACACATATGAAGGCTTATTAATATCAGATAAGCAATCCAAAAGTTCTACAGCATTAAAAGAAAATGTAATGAGACTTTCAAATGTAAAATTAACTGCTCTACCAGGAGAAAAATATCAATATAGTAATGCGAATTATATTGTTTTAGGTGCACTTATTGAGGAAATTACAAATGATACATATTCCTCATATATGGAAAAACATGTTTTTCAGCTATTAAATATGAATGGTGCGGCAGCAAGTAAAGAAACTGCATATGAAAAAGGCTATTTAACAGGTTATCAGTCATGGTTTGGCATACCAAGAAAAAGTGTAGTGTCCTATGATAATGCCGGGGCACCGTATGGTTATATTACCGCAAATTTGGAAGATATGATTCAATTTATTATGTTTTTGAATCGACAAGAAGATACTCAATTTTTAAAGAAAGAAAACATCGACCTTTATCTTACACCACTTTATAACATAAATTCAGAAAAAAGCTATGGTTTTGGATTAAGAACAACAAGTATAAATGAAAGCGAAACGATGATTTGGCATTCAGGATCAACGCCCGATGCTCGTACAGAAATATTTACTTTAAATAAAAGTGGCTGGGGTGGTGTGATTTTAACAAATAAAAATCATGTATTAGAAGAACCAGCACTTTCAGTATTAAAAAAGGGGATTATTAATATTTTGAATGAAGAAGAACCGGTTGATCCCCATAAAAGCATACCATTTACACAAATTGTTATGTCTACAGTTATACTCGCGCTTTTCATTTCATCAATTATGTTAATTAAAAAATATAAACATAAGAAAACTGTAAAAAAATTAACTTGGTTATTCGTAGGGACTCTATTCCTACTATTATCTATTATTTTCATCCCACTTCTTACTTATTGTACAAGCTCACCATGGCGTACGATAAAAATATTTGCGGCAGATGTAGGTTTACTTACAAGTATTATAGTAATTTTATTAGCTGTGAACGGATTATTATCAATCTTTATAGGTATAAGACAGAAGAGTGTATAAGGGTAAATAATTAAAGAAATATAATTCAAACGTTATAAACAGTTGACCCTCACACAATGTCATTGTTTAAGATAAAGTTGAGCTTCAAAGTAGATGTAACTTATAGGAGGAAATCATGTTTAAAATAGGGGATTTTTCGAAACTATCTTCCATTAGTATACGTATGTTGAGACACTACGATAAAGTGGAATTATTACAACCAGTAAAAGTCGATGAGCAGAGTGGATATCGATTTTATTCAGCTGACCAATTAAAAAAGGTAAATCAAATTCAAACATTAAAAGCTATGGGGTTTAATATTGCTACCATCAAAGAAATAATAGAATGCGATAATATAGATAGCATAAAAGAGCAATTTTTAAATCGTAGTGCTCAAATTAAAGAAGACATGAATAACCTCCAAAAACAATTACGTCTCCTCGAAGACTCAATGAAAACGATGAGAGAGGATGTTGTTGAGATGAATTATCATGTTTCAATAAAAGAAATTCCAGAAAGAACTGTAGCTAGTGTTAGAAAGATTATTCCATCGTATAATTGCGAAGGTGATTTATGGAGTGTATTAATGCAAGAAATTCAAATGAAAAATATTAGTATTGCCCAACCGAGTTATAGTATTGCGGTTTTCCATGATCGTGAATACAAAGAAAATGATGTAGATATAGAAATACAGCTAAGTATTCTAGGTAAGCACGAAAATACAAAAGACGTTACATTTAAAAATATGGAATCGACTAATGTAGCTTCTATAACAGTTAATGGAAGTTATGAACAGATGACAGCTGTAAATGAGGCTGCGGCAAAGTGGATTGAGACAGAAGGTTACAAATTAGCAGGCCCGATGTTTAATATTTATCATGTGAGCCCAGCGATGGAATCGGATCCTAATAAGTGGGTTACAGAAGTTTGTTATCCAATAAACAAATAAGTAATAAAAAAGGCATGTTTTATGCCTTTTTTATTTTATTAATATCTCAAAATATATAAATTTTCCTCTTTACAGTTTTCGTATCGGACTACATAAGGCAATAAATACTTCAATTATTTTAGTAAAAGCAGCTAAAGCAAATATAAATACAGGATTGTAGGCTGAAATAATTCCACCTACTAATGCCCCCAACGGCATAGATAATCGTGTAAGTACACGAGAAAAACCTAAAACACGTCCTTGCAAATTGGATGGAACAGTTTCCTGCCGAATTGATGTAACAATCGTATTCCATGTGATATTACATGTCATCGCGATTCCGAAAGCAATTCCGGGAGCGAGCCAATATGTACTCCACAAAGCAAATGTTAATCCAAGCGCTCCCAAAAATAGGAGTAAAGGAATAAGTACACCACGTCGAAATTTCTTTTCTAAAGGAACGGCAATTAAGCTTCCTAAAAGCCCACCTATTCCTATTAAAGTATAATTATAGCCACTTTGTGCGGAGGTAAGATTTAATGTCGACAATAAATAATACATAAGTATACCTAAAACAGCACTTGCTCCAAAGTTACCTACCATTGCTTGAAGTGACAAAGCTATATTTAACCGATCATTTTTCAGCCATTTAAATCCATCAAACAAATCATTTAGTACATTTTGCAATGTTTTTTTATCAGTATTCTTTTTATTTAAGTTTTTCATAGAAGGTAATATAATCACAGCAATTAATGTAGCAATAAATGAAAGAACATTAATCCAAAGTACTTGAAAGCCGTCAATAAAAGATATGAAAAGCCCAGCTATGATTGGACCAAACAAACTAGCCAATTGATTAACCATTTGATATAAAGAATTAGCCTTCGTTAATGATGCACCTGCGATGTGTGGAATGACTGTAACTGTTGTTACATCAAAAAGCATGGACATAACTGCTAAGATAAAAGTAATTACGTATAAATGCCAGACTTCTAATAGATGTAATGCATGTAAAATTGGTACGAGACTTACTAAAATAATATTGGTAATATCCGCCATCCAAAGTAACTTTTTTCGATCATATCGATCAACTAGTACACCAACTAAAGGGCCAAATAAAACGATTGGCAATACGTTAACAGCAAATAAAGAACTCATAATTACAGCTGAACCAGTTAATTGATAGGCAATCCAAGGCAGTGCAAAAGTATATAGTGAATCCCCGATTCGTGAAATGAGTAAACCAAAAATAAAAATCTTGTATTCTTTTGAAAAAGTTGTCTTGACAGTTAATCTTCGTTCTTGTACAAATTTCACAATTGTATGACCTCCTTTTTTTATAGAGGAATTTGAAAATAATCCGTCCAATATGTATTAAATATAGAATTCTGTAAGAAGTTGTTGAATCCTACTTTATAATATTGATTTTATATAAAATTGTAGGGAATAGAAATTAGGGCGGTTTTTATGCGAGGAGACGGAATGATTTGAGAACAAAAGGGGTTGCTGGATAAAGAGTTAATCTTATGACCTTTTCCGCAATTATTGTTGTTAGCAGAACTTTTGAAAGAAGATCCTACATTAATATATCCCTTTTTTAGTTAATAATAGCCTCCTTAATACTAGTTAATACAAGGAGGCATTAAATTTTTAATAATTAATGGTATGTGTACCCTCCATCAGGAAATAATACATTACCCGTAGTAAAACTATTTTGCATTAAATATAGGACAGTATGTGCAATTTCATCATTAAATCCAGCTCGTTGTACAAGTGAAAGAGATTTATAAGCTTCGTAAGCAACTAGTCTATTTTCATTTTGTTCATTTTCTCTTTGTATTGTTCCAGGAGAAACCACATTAACTCTAATAGGAGCTAATTCCACAGCTAAAGCCTTCCCTAAACTTTCAATAGCACCATTGCAAGCTCCATAAGCAGGAGCGCCTTTAAGTGGTCTTTGACTAAATGCACCAGACATTAACACAATCGATCCAGAGTTTGAAAGAAAAGGAATTGCATATTTTACGGCATAATATTGAGGCCAAAACTTTCCGATGAAGCTACTTTCAGCAATTTCCTCTGTAGAGGTAATCGGTCCAAGTGTGTAAGAGGCTCCCGGTGTGAATAAATGATCAAAGTTCCCAACTATCTTGAAAAAATTTTGTAATTGCTCTTTATTTTGATTATCCAATATATAAGTTTGAAGATGATTGTTATTTATTACTTCTCGAGCAACTTTTAATTTTTCTTCCGAGCGTCCGGCAATAATAACATGTGCGCCTTGTTTAATTGCTTGTGTTGCTGTTGCTAATCCAATACCAGAACTCCCGCCAATGATAACAATACGGCTATTTTTTAATGTAGTAATAGACATATTTTAGCCACTCCTTTAATAAAAAATTTAGAATATAACTAACTGTGCTATGCTTTTATTATTCGCTAAAAGGGAGCAAGTGAAAAGTACGCACTTTATATGTACATAGTCGCAAATTTCGTACTAATCGCTATACATGCGGATAAGTAATAGGAAAAATTTCTAAATATGGTTTATCCCGCATTAACGGGCAGTAAAACTCTCACCTCAAAGTTAGGAAAATGCAAGGAAGTTAGGGAAGAGATCAATTGCCCGTAAAAGCTCGATTGGTTCAACTAATAATCAGTGTGGGATGAACAAAACCCCCACTGATTAAAGTTTCACTTTATGATATCTGAGGAGAGGTGAGAAAAATGGATTTACAAGAAACGAAGTTAAAAGGGGTAATAGCAACATTACAAATAATCGGTGGGAAATGGAAGTCACTCATTTTGTTTATTTTGCTAACAGATGGAATGAAACGTTTTGGTGAATTAAAGCGATTGATACCAGATATATCTCAAGGGACGTTAGCGAAGCAATTACGTGAATTAGAGCAAGATCAACTAATAAAACGCGAAATTTATCAAGAAATACCACCTAAAGTAGAATATAGCTTAACTGAACATGGAAAAACAGTCAGTACTGTTTTGGATAGTATGTGTAGTTGGGGAAGAGGGCATTTAGAATATATAGATAAAGATAAACCATAAAAATGTTATGTAAACTTATTGTAGTGTGAAGGGAAATGTTGTTTTAATAATTTGTATTTTATAATATATAATTAAGGAGTGTCGTAGGTTATTATACATATTTAATTTATTTTTACAAAGGGGAAGTAATAAGATGAACGAATTAGAGTATAAAAGCTTCTATGATAAAGTAGGAAGATTAAATGGATGGGATTTTAGCAAAATAAAATGTGAAACTGTAGGAGATACATGGGACTTTTATAGTGAGGTAAAAGAAAGGTGTAAACCATCACATATTTTACTTGATGTTGGTACAGGCGGAGGAGAAAATGTACTTAACATAGCATCATCAGCTAAATTGTTGATTGGAATTGATAATTCTAACGGCATGATTGCAACGGCACATTCTAACTTGAAAAAATCAGGTGTACAAAATGTTGAGTTTCTTCAAATGGGTTCTGAAGCTTTAACATTTCCACATGCACATTTTGATATTGCTTCAAGTTGTCATGCCCCGTTTCTGGCATCTGAGTTAGCGAAAGTAATGAAAAAGGGTGCCTTTTTCTTAACACAACAAGTAAGTGAGAATGATAAATTAAACCTGAAAGAAGCATTTGGTAGAGGACAATGCTTAGGTGAACGGGATGGTACTTTAAAAGAAAATTATATGAATGAACTTATTAGTGCAGGATTTGATCTCGTGCAAGTACGTGAATATGATGTTACTGATTATTACAGTAGGTCTGAAGATCTCATTTTCTTATTAAAACATACCCCTATTATTCCTAGATTCGGAGAACAGGAAGAGGATTTTACTATTTTACAAAAGTTCATTGATACGTATAGTTCTGAAAAAGGGATTCGTACGAATTCAAAAAGATTTATGATTATTGCTGTTAAATTATAATGTATTTTAGTGTAAAAGCTGCTTTTCATTTAAAGAAAAGCAGCTTTTTGTGTGGAAAAGAATACAGGAAATACTTGAAAATAATAGAAATAAATAAAGTGTAAATTAAAAAATCAAAATATGGAGGATAAATGTTTTGAAACGTTACTATATTAGCAATGAAAAAATAAATGTACATATTACTGAATGGGGGAATAATGAGAAGCCCGTTATCTTTTGTTTACATGGATTAGGTAGTACGAGTTTAAGTTTTATAGAAATTGCTGAGGAATTAAAAGAAGAGTATAGATTTATCTCCGTTGATGCACCTGGACATGGTAAAACACCCCCATTTGAAAGAACAGAAGATTATGAGATGCACAATTTAGCAAATTGGTTAAATGAAATAATAAATGAATTGAGAATCAAATACTTCTATTTTCTATCACATTCATGGGGAAGTTTTGTAGCGTTATTTTATTTGTTAAATCATCCAGAAAAAGTACAAGGAAGTATTCTTATTGATGGTGGATATCAAACAAAAAGGCTTCGAGAAGAAACGTTGGAAGAAGAAATTGCTTATTATGAAAAGGACTTTGATGAATACGTTTTTAATAATTGGGACAAATTTTTCAAAAGTGAAAAAGAAGCTTATACTAGATGGTCTTCATTGTTAGAAGTTGCTGTAAAGGATCTAGGGATCGAAATGGATAATAAAGTATGGTGGCATGCCAGGGGAAATACAGCTAGTAATATAATAAGAGGTATGCATAAAGATGAAACAATAGATATATATGAGAAGCTACCGGCTAATATTGTATTACTTCGAGCTACAGTCCCACAAGTTTGGGCGGATTATAGAGATAAGACAGTAAATATTTTTAAAGAGAAAACGGACAGTATAGTAAAAGTAATTCCTGATACTACACACATGTTGCACTGGGATAAACCAGAAATTGTTATAGCGGAAATAAAAAATAATTGGAGCTAACATATTCATACTAAAGTTGTAGTTTCTATATGAAAAATCCATCCTTCCGTTTGATTTTATCTATTTATAATTGTAATACAATACGAATAGATAATAAGAAATGAGGGGGAATGTAAAGTGATTACACATATATCAGATATAAAACTACAAACGGTTTCCATAGAAGGGGTAAAACAAGTTTATAAGGACATATTATCTTTTCCAATAAAAAAAGAAACAGAATCCTTCATTCAATTTGAAGTAACACCTTATACAAAAATTAGTTTTCAAGAAGTGTATGAACCAATCGCACCTGCACATTTTGCTTTTGAAATCCCATATTCAAAATTCCATGAAACAGCAAGGTGGTTAAACGACTCTGGATTACTCATTGTGAAATGGCAAAATGGAAATGTAATTGGTGAAGAGAATGGTCTATTCAATTTATACTTTAAAGACGGAGATGGAAATCTACTCGAAATTATTGCGCATAGTTATGTTAAAGAAGATGTATTAGTACCATATTCACCTTTAAACATTTTATACGTAAGGGAAATCGGTCTTCCCGTTAAGAGTGTACCTGTTTTTACGGAATGGTTAAAATCAAATCTAAATATGAAAACGATGGAAGATGGGGATATTTTTAACTTTGTTATAGGTGGCACTGCATATATCGTCGCGACTTGGTGGCAGCGACCTTGGATTCCAATCGCGATGAAAGCTCTATCACCGAAAGTACACGTTTCTTTCGGAACACCAGACGTCGCATTTTTACAGCGAATCCATAATAACTTTAAGATAAATAATGTTCCCTTTGAATGTAAACATAATGAAGTATCATTTATTGAGCAGGGATATTCATTTTCTATTGTGTATACACCAGAGTTTCATTCCAATATTCCTAAAGAACTAAACTTACCACTTTCTATTTAAGGATAGAAAGTGGTAAGTTTTTTATATCTTCGTGAAGAAGGTTTTCGTTATGATTAGAGTGAATGCAAAGAAAAGGATTAAGCGTTATTCAAATTTATTTTAAGGAGAGAAATGAATCTAGGTAATCCAATTGCAAAAGGGAATACTGCAGAAATTTATTTAACTGATGATAAGGTTGTAAAATTATTTAAAGATTACCTCCCAGATACAGAGTCTATGAATGAAGCAAAAAAACAAAAATATGCGTATTCATGTGGGTTGCCAGTTCCAAACGTATTTGAAGTGAAAAAGATACAAAATAGACAGGCAATTATTATGGAACATGTAAAAGGGGACAACATTGGTGATCTTCTGCTTAATAATTTAAATGAGGCAGAGCGTTATATCAGCCTTTGTGTTAATGAGCAAAAAAAGATCCATGCTATACATGTAAATACAGATGAAATGGAGTTAATGAGGGAAAGGTTAGAGCGTCAAATTAAATCTGTGTATAAATTGGATGAACGCAAAAAGAAGGATATATTACAAAAATTAGATTTTATTACATTTGATTTTAGGCTATGTCATGGAGATTTTCATCCATTTAATTTGATTTTGAGTAAGGAAGAGAAAGTGAAAGTTATAGATTGGGTAGATGCTAGTTCAGGTGATATTCGCGCAGATGTATTTCGAACATATTTGTTGTACTCACAATCTTCGGTAGAATTAGCTGAGATGTATTTACATATATATTGCAGTCGTACCGGCTTATCAAGAGATGAAGTTTTTCAATGGGCTCCTATAATTATTGTAGCTAGATTTTCTGAAAAAGTATCACCGCAAAATGAAGTGTATTTGAGAAGATTATTGAATCAGTATTTATAAGTCATAAAAAAGGTTGTCAGCTAATTAATAAATGCTGTTGTTTAACCAAAGTTTCCTTGCAGTTAAACAACGGCATTCTTAAATATTGATATAGGTATTCTTATTTTCGATCTTCATCCTATAAAGGTTCATAATCCGTACTTGTTCCTCCGTTAATTCTTCTTTATCCCAATACATATGCATTAAGCTATATTCAAAAATCTCCTTTAATTTAATAAATAACGGAAACTTGTCTTTCATCTCTTTTGGTAGCTCATTTTCCTCTTGGTAGCCTTCAAATAGTGCTTTTGTAATAGAATACTCATAGTCAACGATATTCCCATTTCCAGCAAATGAATATTCTATCGCACTATAAATAGGAACGGCTAAATCGAATATGTAAAAATGTTTTTGGAATGAATCCAAGAGAATATCAACTTAACAAAATGCCTATCCAATCATTTGTTAAACTAAATTTAAATAAAGAAGGGGCGTTTAAAATGAATATTTCTAGAAAAATAGAGGTTGAACAGTTACGAAATAGGAAGAGTGAGCTATTTGATAAAGAGGTACTTAACATATTAAATGGTCAAGTTATGTATGAAGAATTTAAAAATAAAAAGCTAATGGGTGATTCTGATTATGCACCATTTAATGAGGCAATGTGTGTGAACCCTGCTACTACACAAGTTTTTGATGAGGATTTTATTAAAACAAGAGCGGAAGGACATAACAGTTCCGTAGAAAGTTATACAAAAAAGGTTATAGATCCGTTAGAAAAACTTTTTACGAAAAATTATAAATGTATTGTTTTATGGTTTGGTGAAGATATGTTTTGTCAAATGAACTTACTTACCATACTTTCTCACCTTGAACAGTCTGTTTATGAAGGGAAGGTATACTTAAATAACTTTAGAGAGGATGAATTTAAAGTAAATCAAATTGAACTTGAATTGGGGAAGTATTCTTCTATATACAATGAAGTATTAGTAAACCATAAAAAGACCTCTCATAAGGTACCACCTGTAATGTATCAGGCTATAGACTTATTTTTAGAAATGTTAACAGAAGATAATGCAGTAATGAAATTCATCTCTAAAAATAAAGATTTATCAACTCGTGAATTATTAATAAAGTTGTTTTATCTTTTTCCAACAATCGGATATGGAGATACTCAGTACATAGAGCTGATTAATAAAATAAAGAAGAAAGCTACACCAAAAATATAGGTGCAGCTTTCTTCTTATAATTGCTCAAGTAATTCTAATTCTTTTTCTACAAATAGCATTAGTTCTTTAATTGTTTCACCAGAAAAATCAAAACGAATACCGGCTGCATCATACACTTCTTTTATAGATTGCGAGCTTCCTAGTGATAATGCCTTTTTATAATTTTCTAGCGCTTGCTTAGGATCCTCTTTATATTGTTTATACATTTGTAATGCACCAAGTTGGGCGATCGCATATTCAATATAATAAAATGGTACTTCAAAAATATGGAGTACAGGTAGCCAACTCGTTGCTATCCAGTTTTCGTAGCCATCAATATGTATGACGCTAGACTGATAATGTTTTTGAAGTTGTAAGTATTTTTCATTTCTTTCTTCAGAAGTATGACTTGGATTTTCATACAGCCAGTGTTGAAATTGATCGACAATAAGCATAATAGGTAAATATGAAATAACATCTTTAAAGAAGTTAATTTTTGCTTGTTTTAAATCTTTTTTGTCTGTATAGAAGGTATCCCAATAATTAAGCGAGAATAACTCCATTGTCATACTGGCTAGCTCAGCTGTTTCAGCTGGAATTTCTATATACTGTCGTAATTTTAATGGTTTTATGAGTTCGTTATGAATACTATGACCCATTTCATGTATAAAAGTGACAATATCATCTTGTGTATAATTTAAGTTCATAAAAATATAAGATAATTGTGAAGCTGGTAAGTACTCACAAAAGCCACCAGCTGCTTTTCCTTTGCGGCTTGTTAAATCAAGACAATTGTGTTTATACATTCGGTTTAAAAGTGCTGAAAATTCAACATCTAGTTTATTAAAGATATGAGTGCTCTTTTCAATTAAATCATTTTCATTTGCAATAGGTTTAAGTACTTTTTGATCTGGAGTTACAGCTGATACATCCCACGGGCGAAGCATATCCAATTGCAGTTTATCTTTTTTCTCTAGCAATATTTTATCTTTAAGAGGCACAACATACTTACGTATGGATTCAGCTAGTTCATAGCAATCTATCGCTGAATAATCAAAACGCTCGTATTTTTTGAACATATAATCGCGATAATTCTCTAGTTGAATATTTTTTGCTTTTTGATGGCGAATTTCAATTAATTGATTTAATATGTTTTGGAGTTCTTTTTCAACAGATAAAAATTGTTCAGAAATAATGGTTTTTGCCTTTTTACGGGTGTCACGATTCGAATCTTGTAAATAGGATTGTAATTCTGTTATCGTTTTTTCTTCTCCGTCCCAAATTCCACTTAATCCTCCAGTGATTTCAAAGTACTCTGTGACTAATTTGTCTTCCTTTATTTCTAATTCGATATTTTCCTCACAAAATAACTTTTGAGCATTTTTTATTTTTGTATCTAATAAACCATATACGTTAGAATCTAATTCCATTCGAAAAGGTGACTCTAAATATTTATTATCCAATAAATTTTGGTACCGCTTTAAAAGTGGCTTTACAAATTGTTGATCATGTTCAAAAGTATCCTTTATTTCTTCATCATCCGTATTACATTGAAAGGCGATGTAATGTGATCTTAATTGTTCTTCGATGTCCCAAATTACTTTTGACTGCTCTTTTAACCAATTTTCAAGGTCTAGTTTTGAAGAAATCATTTTATTTAATAAAGTCGAAAGAGTTTTTTCCAATTGTAGTACATTACTAATATCAATCGTATTTACATGTTGCATTATATATCCCTCACTTTTTATTTATTCATAGAGATATTCTATTTATTAATTGTAATTCCCTTGTTAAGTGGGGTAAATGTGAAATAATGTTAAATTTAATAATGAAAGAAGGTATTTATATGTCAAAGTAAAAAGTTTATCGTAAATGAAAATATATGGAGGGGTGCTGCATGAGAAAGGGAAAGAAGTTACTTGTATTTTTATTTCCACTTGCTTTATTATGTGCCTGTGAGAATGACATTGAAGATGCTAAAAGTGAAGAGTCTATAGTGATGGATATTGCTACAGCCGCGGTAAAGGAGGAATCTTTTTTTAGTGCTGCTATAAGAGATGAAAAAGAAAGAATATTAGATTTAGAGATTGCTGATAGCGAAGATAGTAACGAAATAAAAAATGATATTAATAAAAGATTGGTGATACAAGGTGTAACGTCTTATAAAATCAATATAACTCAAAGAAATAGAGAAGTTGTAAAGGCAGAGAGTAGATGGAATCAAGTTTTTGGACATATATTTGATGACGTATTCAGAAAAAATGGATATGAAGGGTTTGGTATTCAGCAAATAAATTATAAAAAGAATCAACCTGTTACCATTGATATAAAAACTAAGATTAGCGATGATGAAGTAGGGGCGAGAGAACTTGGACAGAAAATAGAAAAAGAAGTTGAAGGGGTACTTAAAACAGAAGCAGTAAAGAAATGGATTGAAAATGATTCATATGCTATTGGGATTTACGATATAGATGATCGGAAAATTAACTAATTGAGGAATGAATGCTATATGAATGAAAAATCGATATAATTAAATATGGAATTACTGAAGGAGGTGTAAGATGTATAAGTATTTACATATTTTAAACGACATAGAAAATATGATTCAAAATGGAGAAATAAGAGAAGGAAAGAAATTACCGTCTATACGGTCACTCGTTACGCAATATGAATGTAATAAGGCAACAGTTATACGTGCTCTTCATGAATTAGAAAAGCGTCACATTATATATTCTGTCCCTCAAAGTGGATACTACGTTGTTAAAAAATCAGAGAGTACTATAGAAAATAACGAGATAATTGATTTTGTCTCCTCAGCACCAGATCCAGATGTTTTTCCGTATTTAGATTTTCAACATTGTATTAATAAGGCTATTGATACGTATAAAAATGATTTGTTTGTATATGGAACGCCGAAAGGCTTACCATCTTTAATACCAGTTATTCAAAAACAACTAGCAAATTATCAAGTCTTTACAAAAGAAGAAAATATTTTTATAACATCAGGTGTTCAGCAGGCACTTGCTATATTAACTTCTATACCATTTCCGAATGGAAATGAAACTGTATTAATTGAACAGCCAACATATCATCTATATATTGATTATCTAGAAATAAATAAAGTTCCTGTAATCGGTATTAAACGTACGAATGAAGGTATCGATTTGAATGAATTGGAGCAAATATTTCAAACTGGAAAAATAAAATTCTTTTATACGATACCGAGATATCATCATCCGCTTGGAACTTCTTATTCTAAAGATGAGAAAGAAAAAATCACACTATTGGCTAAGAAATACAATGTATTTATAGTGGAAGATGATTATTTAGCAGATTTAGAAACTGATTCAAAAGCAGATCCGTTATATAGCTTGGATAATTGTAGTCATGTCATATATTTGAAAAGTTATTCGAAGATTATTTTTCCTGGTTTACGGGTTGGAGTTGCAGTCATCCCACCATCCATTGCAAATGCGTTCTATACATACAAAAAGATACTAGATATTGATAGTCCGATGATTTCTCAAGCGGCTTTAGAAATTTATATAAAGAGCGGTATGTTTGAACGTCATAAAAGTAAAATTAATTCTTCCTACTATAATAGATCAATAAAACTAGCAGAAACATTAGAAAAAGTGCAAAATGAAGATCCATCATTATTTACATATAATAGACAAAACACATTTGGAATACACACTTGTTTAGAAATGCAGAAAAACACAGTTACAGAAACACTTATACAAAAATTAGGTGACAGGCAAATAAGTGTCGATACTATTGATAAGAATTATATGAGGAATTTTCCTAAAGAAAAACTGTTAAAGTTAAATGTTTCGAATGTAAAAGAAGATAAGATTGAAGAAGGTATTCGTAAAGTAATTGAGGAAATCAAGCAATTAAGACAGTTTAATTTTCAGTTTAGAAAAGAATAATTTGAATTAGGAGGTTCGTTGTGAGGCGCAAAATCATTCTCTTGTTTGTATGTAGCGCTATAGTGGCAGGTGCAATTGTTGTGATTACATATTATAAAAAAGAGGATCAATGCATAGCAGTTGCAAAGTATTCAAGAGGTATTATCGTAGATTAAAATAACGAACCTATAACTAATGTGAAAATTTATGAAGATTCAATTGAAAGTAAGATGCGTAGTATTTCAAATGCACAAGGTGAATTTGAAATACTACATGGAGTTTGTGGTGAAATTGCATTAAAATTAGTTACTCAGAATGGGGAAGTCTATACGAGAAAACATGATAAGAATCATGTGTAAGAAGAAAACTAAAGGTGAATAAAATGAAACCATTACAGAGAAAAGTAGCAGTTGTGGACGGAGCAACTATATATGTAACTGAATAACTATATGTTTTTTAAGAGCGCTCTTAGAAAAGAGTGCTCTTTTTCATTAATGTAAATATTTACTTAGCATCTTTTTAAAATGATTTTTATCATAATTTACATATTGCGTAGCTGTATTTCGTATTGGATCTCCGGCATAAAATCTTTCATACAATTCGTGTCTAGATCCTAATGGACTTCCAATGATATCCCAGGCTAACTTAAATAATTTTGTGCGTTGTTCGGCATCTATATTCGTTCCTTTAAAGTGCTTTTTCAATAAATTAGCTATCGGACTTTGGAAGTCATTCGAGCTCGAAGGAAGTTGAATGAACCCACCTGCTCCAATTAATTGTAAAATTTCTATTGCACGGGGATAATATTTGGAACCAAGATTCCTTGCAGTTTCGATATATTTAAAATTCGGCAAATAAGTTTTCGTTTCATTTGTAGTACCTTCAACTTCTGCAGCAATTAAAAGTGCGCGAATTGTTTCGATTTGCATAATTAATTCCCCAAGCTTCTCTTGAACATGCAAATAAGTAGTAGCACCGATCGCTTCAGCAATTTCACAAGCAATTGCAGTTATAAATTCTAGCTTTACTACTAATCGTACAATTGCTTGGTGATAAGCTAAACTACTAGAAGCTACATCTGACTTTATTGCCCATAACGCTTCAGGGTTGTTATATAGTAAGACTCGTTCCCATGGTACAAATACATTATCAAAGATTAATAGTGCATCCATTTCATCGTACTGTGAGCTAAGAGGGGAATCAACTGTAATTGAATGTGTATTCGCAAATGGTTCTCTACAAACCATATGTAATCCAGGGGAATTGGCTGCCACGATGAGAAAGTGAGCTAAATCTTTTTGAGTATCAGTCAGTTTTGCTAATGGATAGATTAATAAATCATTTGAATAAGGAGAAGCAGTACCAATCATTTTAGCACCACTTAAATAAATTCCATCAGAAGTTTTTTTCGTAACTCTTAGTAATCCTAAGTCGTTTGTATTCAACATTGATTCTGTAGATCGATTTATTTGTGGATCACGTTGAACTACGCTTAAGAATAAGTGATTATCTCTTGCTTCTTCATAATAAGATGTAATTTTATCTGGAAACTGTGCATCGAATTTTTTATAAAAATCTTTTGATACGTACCAGCCAGTAAGTCTCGATCTTGCGTAATCAGATAGTCTACTCATTACACCGTCTGTAGCATAACTCCACGTTTCAAAAGCGGTTCTCCTCATTAATAATTCGTTATAGGAATTCGGAACTAAAAAGGCTGTATGGACAAATTCTTTCGTTTTTGGACTAACATATCCAACAGAATTTCTTCGTATTGGATCATCAAACAATGTAAATAAATTAGAAATGGTACTTAATGTTCCTGCAAAATGTTTGTCTGTAGTTACATCTACTTTTTGTCCATAGAGCCAAACGTTACGACCATCTTGTAAGCTCTTTATATAGTAATCTTTCAAATTTTGCATATTTCCTCCTTCTAAAGACTATTCATATATTTGGACATCTTTTAATGGTGGGGAATATACGTGGAAAGTTATTACTGCTGAATCTGTAGCATTATACATTTTATGCACAGTATCTTTTTTTACTGTGAAAATATTTCCCTCTGTAAACTCTTCAATCCGCTCGCTATTATTTTCGTACGTTATATTTTGTAACGTACCATTGACTATTAGTATACATCCTACAGATATTCCATGATCGTGCACAAAGGTCTTTGCTTTGCTGGGGAAATTTAATACTAAAATCTCTACGAATTCAGACTGATAGATAACGTTCCTTCCGTATTCAAGATTAACTGGTGAAGTAATAAAAGGAGCTATTTTATGAAGTGAAATATTTAATGATTGAATAGTGTGTATTAAATTGAACGTATCGTAGTTACATAGGTTATTAAATGCCTTTCTTATGTTATGAATCAATTGCATGTACAACTTCCTCCTAAGCATTTGCAGTGAAAGAAAGTAATCTCCTATTATATCGTGTGTAGTCGATTACATAACATTGTATTGAATAAATTCAAAAAGGTGACTGGTTTTAATTGGGTAATATTTGCTCTGGACTACATGGTAATTAATTCCTTTTTTATGGTATGCTTGAACTATAGCCCGCTTTCTATTGGAAAGGTGATGAAATAAATGGCAGTTCTTTTAGTGGATAATCTATATCAAATGTCTATTGTTTTACTGATCTTATGTTCATTTTGTTTTTATAGATATTTAAAGAAAATAAAAAGGGAAAGAAAGCTTACAGGTTTTGAAATTACGATGTATATCGTGACGCAACTTGCGTATTTCATTTGGGCGGCAACGACTTTTCTTAAAATGTTATCAGAATAGTAATCTTGAAGTATTAGACGCTGAACAGAAAGGTACAGGAGCATTAAAGGTATAAACGTGGGCAAGGGTAATTTATCATCTATTAGGTAAATAAATTTAGTCGAAATTTAGATGGATAACAATATTACTTATAACATCTTTATAAAAAGAGAGGATATAAATGGAACAATATAAGTTAATTGTAAAAGGGCCTAAACAACTTGAGTGGGAAACAAATGAAATTAAGGACATACAGGACGATGAAATTATCGTTAAAACAATCGCAGGATCGATAAGCATTGGGGCCGAGTTACCACAGTATAATGGATCCGATGTTACAGATCCGCATCCTTTTTATCCAAGAAAAACTGGATATGAAAGTTATGGTGAAGTGATTGAAGTTGGTAATCAAGTAACACATGTAAACGTAGGTGATAAAGTAGTTTCTTTTTATGGACATGAAACGATAGGGATAGTTAAGGCGCATAAAGTAATTCGAGTGCCTAGTTCTATACAACCTAAAATTGCTTTATTATCTATTCTTTCATGTGATGCCGCTAAAGGAGTATTGAAACTAAACCCGCGACAGGATGAAAAAGTACTTATAATTGGAATGGGAGTTATTGGTTTACTCGCTTGTTATTTCTTAAAATACTATGTAGGCATTGAGCACGTGGATGTTGTTGAGCCTAATAAAAATAGAAGAGATTTTGCAAAGAAGTTTGGTACGAAAAACATATATGATTCAGAAGAGAAAATAATAGAAACATATGATTATGGTTTCGAATGTTCTGCTACAAATAGTGGGTTCCATACTTTGCAAAAAGCTCTTAAAACTAATGGTAAAATATGTATACTGTCTGATGGCAATATAGAAGAACTAACATTAACTGCTAACTTTTATCAGAAAGAATTGCAAATCATTGGATCAAGTGATGGATACGATTATCAAAAGCATGCAGATTGGTTTTTTGAAGAAATAGGAAAAACACCATTTATAGAAGAGATCTTTCAACATGAAATACATTATACTTCACTCATACAATGCTTTGATGAATTGAGTTTAGGGATAATTAAACCATTAAAAGTATATGTTTCATATGAATAACGAAAAAAATGAGAAAATATTTGTCACATACCTTACAAATGTTTCGTCACATTTATGATTACTAAATGAGGAGGAACATATATGAAAATATTTGTAGCAGGTGCAACGGGTGTAATAGGACGTTCTTTATTGCCAATGTTAATAAAAAATGGGCATACAGTTTTTGCGATGATCCGTAATACTTCGCAAGTAGAAGCAATGAAAAAGGTTGGTGCCATACCAGTAATAGCTGATGTATTTAATAGAAAGGCTGTATTTTCTGTATTAGAAGAAACAAATCCCGATGTAGTTATTCATCAATTAACGTCATTATCTTCATGGGATTTTGAGGATAATGCAAAAATTAGAACAAAAGGCACTCGTAACCTTGTCGATGCAGCTAAAAATGTAGGGGTACAGAAAATAATCGCTCAAAGTATTTCATGGGCGTATGAACCAGGGGATACATTTGCGACTGAAAAAGATTCACTACATATTACTGCTTCCATGCCTCGACAAGTCACTGTTAATGGCATATTGAAATTAGAAGAAGCTGTTACTGAATTACCTGAATCGGTAATACTTCGTTATGGCACATTATACGGACCAGGAACATGGTATGCGGAAAACGGATTAATAGCAAATCAAGTTCGTAATAATGAGATTATTGCATCAGACGGGATAATCTCGTTTATACATGTCGAAGATGCTGCAAGAGCTACTATGCTATCCCTTAATTGGCCTTCAGGAATCGTAAATATTGTAGATAATTATCCAGCAACTAGTAAAGAATGGTTACCAATATATGCAGCAGCGATAGGGGCACCTAAGCCTAAAGTTCAAGATGGGAAAAATAGTTGGGAAAGAGGAGCTTCCAATAATAAAGCACGTAAAGAGTATGGTTGGATACCTTTATTTCCATCATGGTCTGAAGGATTTAACAACTTAATAGGTAAGTAAAACACACCTTTAATGGGAATGATAGTAAAATACACCATTAAAGGATTGGGTTATTATGAATATAATTTGGGAAAGTATTATATTAACTTTTACTGGAATAATTGTTTTGAAAATGACAGGTAGTACATCTGTCAGCCAAATGACAAGAGCTGAAATCATTATAGTTGTATCAATTGGCCGTATTATTGTAGAACCTGTATTAAGTAGAAAAGTAGTCCCATCTATATTCGCGGCTATCATATTTGCAAGCATATTACTTATCATTCATTTCTTTGAATTGAAATTAAGGAAGGTGGAACAATTTTTAAATGGAAGTAGCATTATAATTGTTGAAAACGGAGAGATTGTAAAAGAGAATTTGATGCAGGCAAAAATGTCGGAACAACAACTTTATATGCAATTAAGAGAAAAAGGGATTCATGACGTAAAGAGTTTACAGCAAGTTACAGCGGAACCGAATGGTCGTATTGGTTATCAATTAATAAAAGAAGCAGAACCAATAACTTTAGAAATGTTAGAAAAAGTATTAGATCGGTACAATATAAAAAGATAATTTCTCGTGAGAAAAAGCTAATACTATAACGGAAGTATTGGCTTTTTTATTTTTCTACAAACGTAAGGATTAATAAAATAGGGTGGATTTTAAACCAATCATTATAATAGATATAGGCTTATAATTGTGCTATATTCAATGGACTTATAGTGAATGTGGTAAAAAACTAATTTGGCATAGGTAGACGCAGCGTTAAAATTTATAAGTTTTTAATGTGATACTAAAAATGGATTGAAAATAAGGAGATAGATACATAATGGAATTTTGGGAATCAAGTTTTATCGAAAAACAAACGATGTGGGGATTTGAACCTACAGAATCTGCAATTTTGACAAAAGATTTTTTTCTTGAAAAGAACGTTAAGAATATATTAGTTCCGGGTATTGGATATGGAAGAAATGCAAAGGTTTTTATCGAAAATAGTATAAATGTAACAGGTATTGAAATTTCGAAAACAGCGATCGATTTAGCAAGAGAAAACGGACTAGAAGATGTTAGTATGTATCACGGTTCAGTAAACGAAATGCCTTTTGATAATAAACTGTATGATGGGATATTTAGTCATGCACTTCTTCATTTGTTGAATGAACAGGAAAGAGAGAAATTTATTGAAGATTGTTATAATCAGTTAAAACCAGGCGGATATATGGTTTTTACAACTGTTTCTAAAAAAGCTCCCATGTACGGAAAAGGAAAACAGTTGGATAAAGATTATTATGAGATAATGGAAGGTGTAAAAATGTTCTTTTATGATTCTGAATCTATAAAAAAAGATTTTAATCAATATAGATTAGTAAAAGTTTCGGAAATTGATGAACCAAATAAGAACATGGCAAATAAACCTTCAATCAATTTCTTAATGATAAAAGGTAAGAAAGAACGATAACTAAAAGTTATTAAGAATGATTAAAGATGTTTATATATTGATTATGCACAAATAAAAAGGACAAGCATATAATATAAATACCTTTTAACTTTAAGTAACCTTAACTTTCGTTAATAGGGTATCTCAAAATCCCCAAAAGAGCACTTGCGGAAACAAGTGCTCTTTTATTTTTTGTTTCATAAATATTTATAGTTGCAAATTTCGTGCAATAAAAATAAATCTGAGAGAAATAATCATATCTTTATTATACGATTATTTCTGAACTACAAACGATATAGCATTTGTTTTTAATTGAATGTGTCTTTCATTTCGAACAATATCATAAGCTAATTCTTTTATTTCAACTTTTAGTTCTTTCCATTCTTTATAAATGCTTTTTAAAGTACTTATCATTTCTTCGGTTGGAAGATTAATTTCAATTAAAGCTTCTAATTCTTCATTCGTTATTGAATCAATTTCTTGTATGTTAGAGTTAATAATTAAACAATTAATACCACCGTTTTTTGTACCTCTTTTCATAGAGTGGAGTACATTTTTAAAATCTTCTTCTGATCTGACATGTTCTAAACTTGATACTGCAACGATATAATCATAAGCGTTAGAGTCAATATGATAGTTTTCAATTGCTGCTTCTTCTGTTTTTATAGCCTCGAATACATCATGTTCTTTGCTATAAATTTGTAGCTTTGTTAAAGCGGAATTAAGTAAATCAACACATGTAACGGTGCCGCTAGTATTTTTTATTTTTTTTGCAATTGGAATGCTATTTCTCCCAACGCCAGAGCCAAGGTCAAGTACTTGCAAGTTGTTTTGTCCGTCAAAGTGGTTCATCAAGTCCATAACCGTTTTAACTGGTTTGAAAAGCCAAGAGCCAGCTTCAAACAGTTTATATTGTTCATAGCAAAGGTCGTGATATTTCTTTTCTTCTTGTCTTATGTAATCGATACGGTTCACATTGTTTCAGCTCCAATATTTTTATTGCAAAATGAATAGGTGGGACAGCCTTTAACATTTGTTTGAATTCGAAAAATACCACCAGCATGTGGATACTCTTTTAATTCGTTATCACTCATTCTTGTTCTGGCTGTTGTAACATATAAATCTGTTAAATTAGGCCCACCAAATGTACATGATGTTACATATAACGCGGGAATTGGAATGCTTAATATTTGTTTTCCAGTAGAGGGATTCCATCTAGTTATTTTTGAACCTCCCCAATGTGCAATCCATAAACAACCTTCTTCGTCAATTGTCATACCATCAGGTAGACCATCATTTTCAGAGAAATTGATTACATCACTTGGATTATGAATGTCTCCAGTACGTATATTATATTGATAGCGAACCACTTTTTTAGTAGGTGTATCTATAAAGTAAAAGTATGTATGATCAGGTGACCAAGCAATTCCATTTGATGTATTTACATGTGAAACTTTTTTCTCTACACTTAGATTATGATGTAAACAATACAAGGAACCTGCAGCATTCATACCGTATGTATCTGTAGAACCTGCCCAGAAACGACCAGCTGGATCACATTTTCCATCATTGAAACGATTTTCTATTAAATGTGGTTCAGGGTCAAAAATATGTGTCAGTTTTTCTGTATTTACATTAATAGAATAAAAGCCGTTTTCCATAGCTAAGAGTAGTACATCCTCTAAATATGGAACAACACAGCCAATTTGTTGATTGAGAACAATTACTCGGTTCGTATTAGCGGTAGGATTATATATGCATAATTTTCTCTCCGTAATATCAACCCAATATAAAAGTTGCTTTTTTCCATTCCAACATGGTCCTTCAGCTAAACTTGCTTTAGCATCTAAAACTAATTCTATATTACTGAACAAGATGTTCACCTCGCGTTATAAGATATTAATATAATTCGATAAGAATAGAGGTAAACCTTTTAGTCAAAGGATATTAAAATTGATACTGTAGAAAAATGACCTTCTCAAGTGATTAAAAAAGTGTATAAACAAGGAGAGGAAAATGCATATGATGTTTTATGAGATTGTTTGCTTTTCTTGTAAGAATATATTTCGTGTTTACGAAGGCAGTGAAAAATATAAGCGATTTAAAGAGAAACCAAAAGGGGCATATTGTTGTGATGAGTGTAGCCACAAAATTCAATTAGAAGCGATAAAGAATTTTTTTAGATAATTTTACGATTTCGATTCGGAAAAGTTTGACAATAAAAGTGTTATAAATTATCATATTAAAAAACTAATATTTAAGGCATAGAAGAGAAGAGTAGTTAAGAAAGAATACGTACAGAGAGCTCTGGTAGCTGAGAAAGAGCGGTATACATCTTAATGAAAAAAGACTTGGAGCTGCGCAAGGAACTAATTTATTTAGGGATGGTGCGACGGGTTCTCCCGTTATAGAGATAGGGTATAAGCATATTTTGCCGTACCTGAAGAGGTTAATATGGTGACATATTAACAAACTGAGGTGGTACCGCGAAGCTAACAACTCTCGTCCTCAAGATGAATAATCTTGGGGGGTGGGAGTTTTTTTGTTGCATAAAACTGGAAATGAGAAACAAAAAATAATTGAGGTGAGTAATATATGCATTGGGCGTATGAAGTAGCACATGAATTAATTAGGAAACATCCAAATAAAGAAAAGTTTGTTTGTGCATCTGGAATTAGTCCGTCAGGTTCTGTTCATATTGGGAACTTTCGTGAAATCGTAACGACTTATTTCGTAGTAAGAGCACTTCAAGATTTAGGGAAAAAGACTCGTTTTATATTTTCGTGGGATGATTATGATAGGTTTAGAAAAGTTCCAAAAAATATTGATCCATCTTTTGCAAAGTATATTGGTATGCCATACTGTGATATTCCAGATCCGTATGGATGTCATAACTCGTATGCGGAGCATTTTGAAAAAGAGTTTGAAAAATCGCTTCAAGCATTTGGAATTGAAGTAGAATTTATTTATCAACATGATGAATATAGAAGCGGAAGGTATAACGAAAATATATTAGAGGCCTTGTATAAACGAAAAGAAATATATGATATTTTAATGGGTTTTAAAACTAGAGAGTGTAGTGAAGAAGAACGAGAGAGCTTTTATCCAGCTACATTATATTGTGAGAGATGCGGAAAAGATACAACAACTATTACACATTTTGATGAAGTATTAAAAACAGTCCGGTATGAATGTGAATGCGGAAATGAAAAAGAGTTATCCGTATTAAATACAAATAAAATGAAACTAAACTGGAAAATCGATTGGCCGATGAGATGGATGATAGAGGATGTTATTTTTGAACCGGGCGGTAGAGATCATTCATCAGAAACGGGTAGTTATAATGTATCAAAAGAAATTGCAAGGAAAATATTCAATCGAGAAGCGCCTCATTACGTTGCTTACGATTTTATTGGTATTAAAGGGAATCATGAAAAAATGTCTAGTTCTTCAGGGAATAGTATTACACCAAGCAATTTATTGAAAGTGTATATACCAGAAGTAATTCTCTTTATGTTTGCAAAATACAAACCAGGCGCTGCTTTTCATATTGGGTTGGATGAAGATGTGATTCGTAATTATACAGAGTATGAGCGATTGAAAGATAGTTATGAAAATAAAACGCTCAAAAATGAAGATTTATTTGATGCAATTAAAATCTCTAGAGTTGATAGTGAGATTAAAGAATATCCGAAATTTAATCAAGTAGCAGGAACGTTACCATTATTAAATTTTGATTCAACTATTTTACAGGGGATATTAAAGAAAATAGATAGGAGCTATGCATTAGATGAAATGAGAGCGATAAGTAATCGCGCAGAGTATTGGATAAGAAACTTTCAATTTGAAAAATTAATCGCGGTAAATGAGGAGAAAAATGCAGAGTTTTACTACACATTAGATGAAAGGCAGAAAGAATGGCTAGTAGAAGTTTGTAAAATACTTCGTTCTAATAAAGATTACTCTAACTTAATGGAGCAATTATATGCGATTTGTCATCATGAAAATAAAAAAATAATGAAAGAAAATCAAAAACAATTATTCACTATTATATATAAGCTCATTATGAATCAATCAAATGGTCCTCGTATACCATTATTAATACATGTAGTAGGCATAGAAAATTTCATCACACTATTAGATTTCTAAAACACAGTTAAAAGCAACGCAAGTACCAAAATTTCTAAGTACTTGCGTTGCAAATTTTACTATCGTGAATACATTTTCGGACATTCATCACCACTTGGTTCATAAAAACAATGGCTTTTAAACTGTCCTACAAATGGCTGATTATACCATTCAGGCGGACAAGCTCCAACTGGACGGAAATACCAAAGAGCCCATCGTGCAGGCCAGCGCCATTGACCTTGTAAAACTTTTCGTGCGATTTCTTTTTCTGATTCACGAGCGCGTTGATAAAAATATCCATATTGTACTGCTTCAAATCCGCCGGGGCTTTGATATACAGCGTCTCGTACGGTACGGAGTTGTTTAAAATCTAAGCAATCACAAAATACACGGTTTACTACAACGCATCCAACTAACTCCTCACCTTGGCGACCTTCGCCTTCAGCTTCAGCACGAATTAATCGAGCTAGTAAATCAACATCACTTTCGTTGTATGGAATAAGGGGCATAGTGATACCACCTTTCTGTTATAGTAAAGAGTGTATGTTATAAAACAATCTGCGTGCTTTTTTACATAAAAATAACATTTAATTTTAAGAGGAGCTTGTATAAAAAAAGCTAATTAGTAATAGTAGATAAATATAAAAGGGAGAGGTATTATGTATCGAATTCATAAAGACCATATCATTTACTCAATGTCACCAGAAAATAAGCCGTGTATGGAAGTAGAAATTGGGAGCAGTCTTGTATTTGAAACATATGATTGCTTTGAAAATCAAATCGATTCTGAAGATGTTGTGTTACAAGAATTAGATTGGAACCGAATTAATCCAGCGACTGGACCTGTATATGTTAAAGGAGCAGAACCTGGCGATATATTAGTCGTAACGATTGAAAAAATTGAAATTGCAGAGCAGGGCGTTTTAACTACAGGTGCAAACCTTGGTGTAATGGGTGATGAGTTAAATGAAAATACAGTGAAAATTGTCCCAATACATAATGAATATGTTTTGTTTTCAAGTGAACTACAAATCCCGATTAATCCAATGATTGGGGTAATTGGTACTGCACCGAAAGAAGAGAGCATTTCATGTGGCACACCGCATGATCACGGCGGGAATATGGACTGTAAAGAAATTAAAGAAGGAACAACATTACTACTACCAGTTAATGTCCCAGGAGCACTATTAGCATTAGGTGATTTACACGCAGCAATGGGTGATGGTGAAATTGGTGTTAGTGGTGTAGAGGTTGCTGGTGAGGTAACGGTAACAGTTCAAATTATAAAAGGAAAACAATGGCCATTACCAATGGCTATTCAAAAAGAAAAAATGATGACGATTGCTTCAGAGAAATTGTTAGATGATGCAGCAAATCGTGCTGTACGTAATATGGTGACATTTTTACATGAAGAATTAGCAATGTCTAAAGCTGATGCAACGCTTTTATTATCGGCAGCAGGTAATTTAAAAGTTTGCCAAGTTGTGGATCCGCTGAAAACAGCGCGTATGGAACTAGGAATGGATTATGTGGAGAAACTAGGATTTACTTTTAGTAAATTTCATATTAAATAGATAAGGGACGAAAAAGGATACTTTTGTATAAAAGCATCCTTTTTTTAATTTACTGATTTTGTGAAAAGAGGTAGTATTTATTTTATATAAGTATATTTGAGATTGTGGATTAAAAAGGAGTTCAATAATGGTCAAAATTATGATTGTAGAAGACGATATGAAAATTGCAGAACTATTATCGACACATGTTGCGAAATATGGTTATCAAGGAGTTATTGTATCGGACTTTCAAAATGTATTAAACATTTTTTTAGAAGAACAACCAGAGTTAGTTTTATTAGATATTAATTTACCGAGTTTTGATGGGTACTTTTGGTGTCGTCAAATTCGGGGAGTTTCAACATGTCCGATACTATTCATTTCGGCCCGTGAAGGCACGATGGATCAAGTTATGGCGTTAGAAAACGGTGGCGATGATTTTATTCCGAAGCCTTTTCATTATGAAGTTGTAGTGGCGAAAATTCGTAGTCATTTAAGACGTGCATATGGAGATTATGCACCGAAATTAGAAGAACGAATGATTGAACAACAAGGTCTTTGTTTATATCCCGAAAGACTTGTATTGAAACTTAGAAATGAC
The DNA here is from genome assembly GCF_022663075.1 of Bacillus cereus group sp. BfR-BA-01441. NCBI lineage: Bacteria > Bacillati > Bacillota > Bacilli > Caryophanales > Bacillaceae > Bacillus > Bacillus cereus group sp. BfR-BA-01441. The sequence continues at coordinate 2,285 of NZ_JAKUEU010000054.1, read as the reverse complement.
GAGATTGATATAACGAGAAACGAAGCCATTTTATTAGAGACATTAATGAAAAATTATCCGCGTGTTGTGAGTAGAGAAGTGTTACTTAATAAATTATGGGACAGTGAATCTTATGTTGATGATAATACATTAAGTGTAAATACAACACGTGTGCGTAAAAAGTTACAAACGTTGCATATAGAAGGTGCGATTGAAACGATTCGTAGTGTTGGATATAGATTTCATATTACTTGGGATAATGGTATAGAAAAATGATAAGGTTGTTTATACGTGATCATATACCACTTATTTGCTTTACCATAATTCAACTACTAGCTATATTTCTCGTATATTGGTTTGATGGGCATAATCATATTACAACGGCGTTATATGCAATGTTTCTAGGTGTTTTCTTTATGGGAAGTTATTTAGTGTTTCGTTATTTTACACATCGTTCTTTTTATGAGCGCCTAGCAAACCCGATGCAATCTTTGGATGAATCTGTTCAAAAATCTGATTTTGCAGCTGTATCGGCTGCTCTTCAAGAACTACTTGAGGTGCAATATCGACATTATCAAAATCAGCTGCAAATGCAAGAGAGAAAAAATAATGACCATTTAACCTTTATGAATCAGTGGATTCATCAAATGAAAACACCTTTATCTGTAATAGAATTAATTACACAGGATGAAGTAGATTCACGTTTTGAAAGTATAAATGAGGAAACTGATCGATTAAAAAAGGGATTAGAAATGGCTCTGTATGTCGCACGTTTAGAAGCATTTACACAAGATTTTTATGTAGAAAGAGTACAACTACATAAAATAGTGAATGATTCGGTACATGAGCATAAACGTTTCTTTATCCGGAATTTTGTATATCCAGAGCTTGAAATTGATAAGGACATTACTGTAGAAAGTGATGCGAAATGGTTACAATTTTTAATCGGACAAATACTATCGAATGCGATTAAATATTCATCAGGTAGTAGAGAGAAAATTAAAGTGAAAGCTTGTAAGGAAGGTAATAATGTTATACTTGAAATTGCTGATAATGGTGTAGGTATACCGAAGCAAGATTTACCAAGAGTATTCAAACCTTTCTTTACAGGAGAAAACGGTAGAGATTTTAAAGAATCAACTGGAATGGGGCTATATCTCGTATATGAAATTACGAAGCAATTAGGACATAGTGTAGAAATCTATTCAGAAGTTGGTAAAGGTACCGTTGTACGTATTATATTTTTTAATGTGTAAAATGACTCAGGCTAAAGAACTTTTGAAATAAGTTTTTTAGCCTTACTTTATATGGATTAAATGAAATGATATACAAGACTGGTATGATTCTAATAAAAGGTCGTGTAAGTATGTGTAATGACACAATAATAAATAAGGCTGTTAAATGAGAGGGATTTAATAATTTATTAATATATAAATAGTTTATTGTAAGAAAAAAGCTCGCCCTTTAAAAGAGCTAGCTTTATGAATTTTAATTAAGTAAACAAACTTAATAATTTATATCCAATTAATCCCAAAATAGTGATAGGAATCATCATTAAGAAAGAAGAAATTCGATGAGCATTAGAGCGTTCTAATACAAGAATCAAGATAATCCCGACTATGACTTCGGTATATCCAACAGGTAACATGTGACTATAGTCTTCAAAATTTAAAAGAATGTGAAGTCCATCCGTTACAAAAACTCCACTAATAAGTGAGCTTCCGAATTTATGAAGTGGATTTGTAGTATCTTTCCATAGAAAACCTGCAATTCCAAAGATAGTTCCTCCTATACATGCACATACAATCCATACAGATATAAAATAAATAGAGTGAGCTATATTTTTAATAACTATTGCATAACCATAGTAGCCTAATACCATTCCGAATAGTGCAAGGATACCAGAAAGTATAGCTGTACGCTTAGAATAACTAAAGCTAGCCACAAAAAAGGATGGAACTAACCAAACGCTTCCTAGATTAGCTAATGAATTCCAATGTCCAGGAAGTATACTTTGCCCCAATTTAGTTAGTATACCAACAATTATCCCTACTATAATCGGGATGAGAAAAATCATTAAAAACATATTTAACTTTGTGATTTTTAATGTCCTGTCCATAAAATCAATCCTTACATTAATATTTTCTGTAAAAATATAATAGCTTATTACAAGGGGATAATCAATAAAAAATTATCGATAAACAATAATTTATTGTTGGGTAATGAATAATATTTTGTTTTTATACAAAATTTATCCCGCTTTAATGGGCAGCCCGACCCCCACCTCAAAATTCAGCGAAAGCAAA